>NZ_JBNAIL010000009.1:0-82359 GCF_052048195.1 Candidatus Pelagibacter sp. HIMB123
ATTATTATCCATTAATAAAACTTTAATATATTATTTGAATCTAATCTATCTGAATTTGTATAAATTACTTTTCCATCAACTACATTTTCTTTTTTAAAAACCTCAATAATAGTATTCTTTGAGTTAAATTTTGCTTTTTGACCTGTTAAAGGATCAACAACCATCATAACTGTTCCTTTAGCAGCCTTAAATGGTCTTGCATCATATTTGTTAACGGAATCACTTATAAAACTTTTGAATATTGGCAAAGCAGTTTTAGATCCTGTTTCATATTTTCCTAATGGAGTTGGGTTATCTGAGCCAACATAAACTCCAACTAATAAATTTGAAGTAAAACCTATAAACCAGGTATCTGTATTTTTGTTTGTTGTTCCAGTTTTACCTGCAATATTTAAATTTAAGTCTTTTAGTTTTTTAGCTGTACCTCTTTGAACAACTCCTTCTAAAATTGATGTCATTTGAAAAGCTGTTTCTGGAGAAAAAATTTGCGTATAGTTGTTTTTAATCTCTGGATAGTCGTTGGTTAAATAAGAGATTTGATCACAATTAATACATTTTCTTTTATCATTATTAAAAATAGTATTGCCCTCACTGTCCTGAATTCTATCTATCAGTATTGGTTCAACAAGTTTTCCTCCATTAACAAAAACTGAATAAGCAGACGTAAGTTTTAATAAAGTTGTTTCAGTAGATCCCAAAGATATAGACAAAAGTTCTTCTGGATTATTATAAATTTTTAATGCTTTTGAAAAATCAACTATTTTCTCTACACCAAGATTTTGGGCTATTCTTACTGTCATCAAATTTCTAGATTTCTCCAAACCAACCCTTAAAGTCGAAGGCCCATAAAATTTTTTTCCATAATTTTCTGGTTTCCACATTTTTAAATCATCTCCCTGGTCTAAAACCAGTGGTGCATCTAAAACTAGTGATGTTGGTGTAAAATTATTCTCTAAAGCCAATGCATAAACAAATGGTTTAAAAGCTGATCCGGGTTGTCTTTTAGCTTGAGTTGCTCTATTAAATTCACTTTGTTTAAAACTAAAACCACCACTTAGTGCTAAAACTCTTCCAGTGAATGGATCCATCACAACAATTCCACCATTTACCTTTGGTAATTGTTGTAAGTTAAAAATATTTTCTTTAAAATTTTTAACATAAATAATATCACCAGGTTTTAATAACTTATTAAATTCTTTCTTTGTCCATGAAATACTCTGATATTCAATAACACCTTCAATATTATCTTCTGTTTCTATTTCTGCTGAAAATTTATTTATCTTTTTGACTATTGCTAATTTCCAATTAATTGAATTTTCTAATTTATACTTTTCTAAATTTTTTTTCCATTCTGAATTATAAATCTTATTAGTAAGCGGTCCTCTCCATCCCTTTCTTTTATCATATGCTATTAATCCATCTCTGAGTGATTTTGTTGCAATTGTTTGTAAATTTAAATCTATTGGAGTATTGATATTAAAACCTTGTTTATAAACTTTATCATAGCTCAAAGTATCAATTACACTCTTTCTCACATCTTCAATAAAATATTGAGCATCTTCTAAATAAATTTTTTTATTTTTTTTTAAAATTATTTCCTCTTTTGTAAGTTTTTCATACCACTCTGAGGTTAAATAATTATTATCTAACAAATTTTTTAAAACTAAATTTCTTCTAAATGTTGCTATATCTGGATCTCTATAAGGATTATATCTGCTAGGTGCTTTTGGCAAAGCTGCTAATAAAGCGGCTTCTGAGTAATTTAAATCTTTAATAGATTTATCAAAATATTCTAAGCTAGCTGCAGCTACTCCATATGCTCCACTTCCAAGATAAATTTGGTTTAGATAAAGTTCTAGAATTCTTTCTTTAGATAAAGCTCTCTCTATTCTAAAAGCTAAAATTGCCTCCTTAATTTTTCTATTTAAACTTACTTCATTTGTTAGTAAAAAGTTTTTTGCTACCTGTTGAGTAATTGTAGATGCTCCCTCTAACCTTTTAGATGATAAAATATTTGAAATATTATTTATTACAGCTCTAATAACACCTTTAGCATCAACGCCTGGATGTTTGAAAAAATTTTTATCTTCAGCAGATAAAAATGAGTTAATTACATTTTTTGGAATTGAATTAAATGGAACAAATATTCTTTTTTCCTGTGAAAAATCAGCCACCAAATCACCATTTCCAGAGTAAACTTTACTGGAAACAGGAGGTTTGTAACTTTTAAGAAATTTATAATCTGGTAAATCATTAGAATAAGTCCATAAAACACTTATTATTGAAATTGCTGATAATAGAATAAAAGAAGTAATTAAAATAAAGATATTTCTAAAAAATTTATTCATTTTAATTTCATTATATCTTGGAATTTGTTAAAGATATGGCAAGAAAATTAAACAAAATTTTAAAAATTAAATTACTAATGAAATTAACATTTACAAAATTATGGAAAAAAATTTATATATCGATGCTTCGCATCCTAACGAAACTAGAGTTGTTCTTAAATCAGGCGAAAATATTGAAGATTACGAGTACGAAGGTTTAAAAAATAACTTAATTAAAAATAATATTTATTTAGGCAAAGTAAGTAGAATTGAGCCCTCTTTGCAAGCAGCCTTTGTTGATTTTGGAAGAGAGAGGCATGGGTTTTTGTCTTTTAATGATATTCAATCAGATTATTATCAGATACCAAAAGCAGATTTAGAAAGAATTAAAGAGGAAGAAGAAAAAGCTAGAGAAGAACTTTCAAGAGAAGTTGAGGCTAAAGAAGAGGAAAATATTGCTGAAGGAAAACTAGAAATTGATGATCCTATAGAAAAGATATCAGAAGAACAATTAGAAGAAGATTCAAATAATAAAGAAAATATCGCTGAAAAAGAAAATTTAGATGATGGAAAAGAAAAAAAGAAAGAGCATAGATTTAAATTTAAAAGATATAAAATTCAGGAAGTAATTAAACCTAACCAGGTAATTCTTGTACAAGTTATTAAAGATGAGAGGGGTCAAAAAGGTGCAGCTTTAAGCACTTTCATTTCTATTGCTGGTAAGTATATAGTATTAATGCCAAACACTCCTAAAGGAGGAGGTATATCAAGAAAAATATTTAATCCTGCTGATAGAAAAAAAATAAGATCAATTTTAAATGAAATTGAAATACCTAAAGAGATGGGATTAATTGTCAGAACTGCCGGAAGCAATAAAACGAAAAATGAAATAAATAGTGATTTAGAAACTTTGATTAATTCTTGGAGTCAGATAAAAGAAAATGCAATAAACTCTATTGCTCCTTCTTTAATACATCAAGAAAGTGAAATAATTAAAAGAACATTAAGAGATATGTTTGACGAAAATACCCAAAATATAATTGTAGAAGGTAACGAGGGTTATAAAAAAGCTCAATCATTCATGAAAACAATGATGCCATCAAATGTCAAAAAAGTAAAAAAATATAGAGGAAAAATTCCACTATTTATTCAAGAAAATATCGAACAAAAGTTAAATCAAATTTTTGACTCTGAAATTAAACTAAAGTCAGGAGGATATTTAGTTATTAACCCGACAGAGGCTTTAGTTTCTATCGATATAAATTCTGGAAGTTCAATAAAAGGAAAAAATGTTGAAAGTACTGCTTTAGATACAAATATTGAAGCTGCAGAGGAAATTGCAAGACAAATAAAGATAAGAGATTTGTCTGGTTTAATCATTATAGATTTTATTGATATGCTAAGTTATGGAAATAGAAGGTTGGTAGAAAGAAAACTTAAAGAAAAATGCAGGTCAGATAGAGCTAGAATTCAAATTGGAAGAATAAGTAATTTTGGTCTTCTGGAGATGTCAAGACAAAGACTGAGGGAAAGCGCAATAAAATGGAAAGTTACATTAACAGACGAGTCTTTTGCTCAAAAGCTTTTAAAACTTGTTGAGTTAAAAGCTGTAATTAACAAAGCTAAATTTGTTGAATTAAAAGTTTGTGAAAAAATTTCAGATTTTCTTAAAGAAAATTTTGTTAATGACTTAACTTATTTTGAGAAAAAAAATAAAATGAAAATAGATATTATTAGCGATAATTCTTTAATTATACCTGAGTACATTATAGACATAAAAAATAAATCAAAAAAGACGATAGAGCTGATAGAATATTATGAAAAATTAAAAAATTTAGAAATACAAAATAAAGAATATAAATTTTCAGAAAAAAAAGAAAATAAAAAGATTAATAAAAAAAAATATAATAAAAAAAGGTATTATAAAAAGACTAAATAATTCCTTTTGATGGTGAGGATGGATTACCCATTAAAATTTTATCTATTCTTCCAGATTTATAAGATTGTCTTCCTGCTATAACTGCATTTTTAAAAGCTAAAGCCATTTCAAATGGTTTTTTTGCTTTTGCTATAGCGGTGTTGACAAGCACTCCATCACATCCTAATTCCATTGCAATTGTAGCGTCTGAAGCTTGACCTAAACCAGCATCAATAATTAATGGAAGTTTGGTTTGTTTTCTAATTATTTGAATATTGATTTTGTTTTGTATGCCTAGTCCTGATCCAATTGGTGCAGCAAGGGGCATAATAGCGTCAGCACCTGAATTCTCTAAACGCTTAGCCATTAAAGGATCATCATTACAATAAACCATAACCTTAAAACCTTCTTTAGCGAGAACTTCTGTAGATTTTAAAGTTTCAATCATGTCGGGAAATAAATTCTTTTTATCTCCTAAAACTTCCAATTTAACTAATTTCCAACCACCTATTTCTCTTGCTAATCTTAAAGTTCTCAGAGCTTCTTTTGAATTAAAACATCCTGCTGTATTGGGTAAATATGTAATTTTTTTTGGATCAATATAATCCATCAGTAAAGGCTTATTCTTATCTGAAATATTGACCCTTCTTACAGCAACTGTTACGATTTCAGCTCCAGACAGCTTAATTGCTTTTGCACACTCAGACATGCTTTTATATTTTCCAGTTCCAACAATTAATCTGGAATTAAATTTTCTTTTTGCGATAATTAAACTATCTTTTTTCAAACTAACCACCTCCAATGAAATGAACTATTTCAATTTTATCATTATTATTTAATGTTATCTTATCAATTTTTTTTTTATCTATTATTTCTTCATTCAGTTCAATTGCTACTTTTTTTAATGGTATTTTTAGATTTTTTAACAATATAAATAGGCTAGAATCTTGAGTTATAGATTTGAATTTACCATTTATTTTAATTTTTATTTTTTTTATTTTTTTCATCGTATATAAGTGCTGGATGAATAATAAAATAATTGTTATTAATGGTCCTAATATTAATCTATTAGGAGAAAGAGAACAATCACAATATGGATCAACTACGTTTGACGAACTTAAAGAGGCTTGTTCTAAAAAAGCAAAAGAAATTGGTCTTCATGTTGAATTTACCCAATCTAATGTTGAAGGGGAGCTTGTTAACATAATTCAAGATGCTAGGAAAAAGTTTGATGGAATGATAATAAATGCTGCTGCATTTACTCATACTTCTGTGGCTATAAGGGATGCTCTAGATTTATTTAAAAAACCAATAATCGAACTACATTTATCAAATATTTTTAAAAGAGAGGAATTTAGACATAAATCACTTATAAGTGGTGTCGTAACTGGAGGAATATTTGGATTAGGTGCTGAAGGATATATTTTGGCCATAATTTCATTACAAAAGACTTTGCATAATGAAAATAGATAAAAAAATAATTAAAGAATTAAGTGATTATTTAAAAGAATTTAATCTTACTGAAATAGAGATAACTGAAAAGGATACAAAAATTAAAGTATCAAAAAATAATGTTTCAATAAGTAATCAACCTCAAGTTATTTCATCCTCATCACCTACATCAAGTTCAGCACCTACTCAAACTCAAAATATTAAATCAGGAACTGAAATTACTTCACCTATAATTGGAACTGCCTATCATGCTCCAGAACCAGGTGCTAAAAAATTTGTTGAGATTGGAAAAAAAATTAAAAAAGGCGATACAATAATGATTGTTGAGGCAATGAAAACCATGAATCATGTTCCTTCAACAGCAGATGGTGTAGTAAAAGAAATTTGTGTTGAGGATGGTCAACCTGTAGAATTTGGTCAAACTATTATAATCCTAGAATAAATAATGTTTAAAAAAATTTTAATTGCAAACCGTGGGGAAATTGCAGTTAGAATTATTAGAGCATGTAAGGAATGGGGAATACCTACGGTCGCTGTTCATTCTGATGTAGATAGAGAAAGCATGCATGTGAGAATGGCAGATGAAAGTGTTTGTATAGGTTCTCATCAACCAGCAAATAGTTATTTAAATATTCCAGCATTAATGTCAGCTATAGAACTTACAAATGCTGATGCTGTTCATCCTGGATATGGTTTTCTCTCTGAAAATGCAAATTTTGCAAGAATTTTAGAAGAGAACAAAATTAATTTTATTGGTGCCTCATCAAAACATATTGAAATGATGGGTGATAAAATCCAAGCAAAAAGAATAGCTAAAGAAAATGGATTGCCCGTTATTGAAGGATCTGAAGGAGGTGTAAAGGATATTTCTGAAGCAAAAGAACTTTGTAAAAAAATTGGTTTTCCTGTTTTAATTAAAGCCTCAGGTGGAGGTGGAGGCAAAGGTATGAAAATAGTCTATAAAGAAGAAGAATTTGAATCTTTGTTTTCAACAGCAAAATCTGAAGCACAAAAATACTTTGGTAATGATGAAGTCTATATTGAAAAATTTTTTCAAAATCCTAGACACATTGAAGTCCAAATATTAGCTGGAAAGAATAGAGCAGTTCACCTTCATGAAAGAGATTGTTCAGTTCAAAGAAGACATCAAAAATTAATAGAGGAAACACCAAGTCCAGTTTTAAATGATGAAATAAGAAAAGATTTATTTGAAAGAACAGTAAAAATGGTAGCTAAAATAGGTTATATGGGAGCTGGAACTGTTGAGTTTATATATGAGGATGGGAAATTTTATTTCCTTGAAATGAATACAAGAGTCCAAGTTGAACATCCAGTCACAGAAATGGTTACAGGGATCGATATAATCAAAGAACAAATTTGGATTGCCTTTTCAGGAGAAACAGCTTTGAAACAAAGTGATATAAATCCTAGAGGACATGCAATTGAATGTAGAATAAATGCTGAGGATGCTAGTAAAAATTTTCAGCCTTCGCCTGGAATTATTACTATGTGTCATCAACCATCTGGTTTTAGAACAAGAGTAGATGGCGCAATATTTCAAGGATATAAGGTAACACCTTATTACGACAGTATGGTTTGTAAATTAATTTGTCATGGAAGAAACAGAACAGAGGCAATTCAAAGAATGAATAGATCTTTAGATGAATTTGTTATTGAGGGAATAACTACAACAATTCCTCTACATAAAAAATTACTAAACCACAAAAAATTTATCAATTCAGATTTTAATGTTAGTTGGCTAGATAAAGATTCAATTGTTTAATAACATCTCACAAGCCAAACATCGTAAACAGGATGATCAAAAGGTTCGATCGAAGGACTGGATGAAAACATCCAGCCATTAAAAACAAAAACTTCATCATTATTTTTATTTGTTAAATCTCTAACCTGAATATAAGCAATTATTTCTGGATTATCATCAAATTCTGAATTTTTACATTTAAGACTTTTAATTGATAAATCTTTAAACTTTATTAATTGTCCATTTTTAAGTTTAAGTAAGGTATTTTTAGAACTTATTTTATCCAAAATTTTTATATCAGTAAAAGTTCCCTCTAAATTACTTTTTGCATTTAAGTTTAAAACTAAACAAAAATAAAATAAAAAAACTAAATAGATTAATTTAAAATTATTCTTTCCAACTTGAGTATTTCTTTTTAATACCATCTTGATTTTTATTTGGATAATATGCTGCGTCAGTCCCAGTTAAATTTTCTTGATGTGGTTTTTGCCATTCATATTTTTCTAAGGTATGTTTTTTCTCAATTTTATTTGGTGTAAAATGTATCCAAGAATACCATTCAACAGGAATTTTTGATGCGTCAATTGTGTTTGAGTATATAACCCATCTTTTTCCGTTTTTGCTCTCATAGTATCTATTACCTAGTTCATCAGTGCCAACTAGTTTTCCAAAAAAAATAGTTTTTAGTCTTGTTCCAAATGTATCTTGATTCCACCATGTGAAAATTTTTCTTAAGAGTGTCAACATAATTTTTTTTTATTTATTCAATTAAAAATTGTAAAATTTAAATTAGACTAAAATATGAATATGTATATAAATTAATTGATTCAATATTCAAATTAAAATTTAAATTGAGGTTAAATGGCAAAGTATTTAGTTGAGACTTATTATACCTGTACCTTTAAAGTAAATCATTATTTAGATGATATTAATGAGGCAGAGTTAAAAAATTTAGAAAAAAGAGATGATGGTAAATTTGAGGTTTTAGACGTCAAACTTGATAACAGAAAAACAAAAAGTCTAGACCCTAAAAACAACAAAGTTCTTGAAAATAAAAAAGTTGAAGTAGTTACCGAAACAGACAAAAAAATTCCAATAAATACAGAAAGTGTAATAACAAGTATAAATACAGCTAACGAGAAGACAGGTAAAAGATTTAGCATGCCTGACAGAAGAAAAGGATATATTCAAAAGGCCACTATTGGTGATCACAAAGTCTACCTTCATACTGGAGAATATGAAGATGGTAAAATTGGAGAAATATTTATTGACACCAGTAAAGAAGGCGAACTTGTTAAAGCTTTAATGAATAATTTTGCAATTGCTGTATCTCTAGGCCTTCAATATGGTGTTCCGTTAGATGAGTTTATAAGTGCATATGTAGGCACAAAATTTGAACCATCTGGCAAAGTCCATGGTAATGATAGAATTTTAAGCGCTACATCAATATTGGACTATATTTTCAGAGAGTTAGCTATTTCATATCAAAATAGAGAAGATCTAGCCCACACTCCAGCCATAGGAGGAAATGATGCTGTCAATTCAGAAGATCAAAACTCAGAGGATCAAAACCAATTATTAAAAATTGTAAAAGACATTACCAGTAAAGGTTTCGTAAGAAATAATTATAAAAAAAATCTTGTTGATCTTTCTGATGTAAAAATAAGTTTAAAAGGTAAGAAATAAGTTATTTTTTATTTTTTAAAGTTAAATTTAATTCTTTTAGTTGATCTGGATTTACCTCAGATGGTGCATTCATCATTAAATCTTGTGCGTTCTGGTTCATTGGAAACATTGTAACTTCCCTAATATTTTTTTCATTTGCTAGCAACATTACTATCCTGTCAATTCCTGGTGCTATGCCTCCATGTGGTGGTGCGCCATAACTAAGTGCATTAATCATACCACTAAATTTTTCATCTACTTGATTTTTATTATATCCTGCAATAGAGAAAAGTTTATACATAAGTTCTGGTTTGTGATTTCTGATTGCTCCTGAAGATAATTCTATGCCATTACAAACTATGTCGTATTGATAAGCAAGTATATCTAAAGGGTTTTCAAAATCTTTTTCACTTAAATCACCTTGGGGCATTGAAAATGGATTGTGACTAAATTCAATTTTGTTTGTTGATTCATCTTTTTCAAACATTGGATAATCTACAATCCAGCAAAACGCGAAAACATTTTCATCAATTAAATCTAGATCTTTTGCAATTTTATCTCTTGCTAGTGCAGTAATTTTTTCTAATTCACCTTGTTTTCCACAAGCCATAAAAATACTATCCCCTATTTCACAGTTTGTTATTTTCATGATTTCAGCTAATGAATCTTGAGAAAAGAATTTTCCTATAGGGCCTTTTGCTGAAATATCTTTATCTTTTTCAAAAGTAAAATAAGCTAAACCAGAAGCACCTTCTTCTTTTGCCCATTTATCAATATTATCAAAAAAACTTCTTGGCTTATCTTTCGTATTTTTTGTAACAATACATCTTACTCTAGATCCAGATTTAACTAATTTTTTAAATATTTCAAATGAAACATCTTCTCTTGTAAAAATTTCAGTTATATCATTTACAATAAGTGGATTTCTTAAATCTGGTTTATCTGTACCATATTTAAGCATTGCTTCCTTGTATGAAATCTTTGGAAATTTATTAAACATCAGTTTTTTGGTTGAAAAATTTTTAAATGTATTAACCATTAACTTTTCAACAACATTAAATACATCCTCTTGTTCAACAAATGACATTTCTAAATCTAATTGATAAAACTCCCCAGGACTTCTGTCCGCTCTTGCATCTTCATCTCTGAAACAAGGTGCAATTTGAAAGTATCTATCAAAGCCCGAAACCATTATTAGCTGTTTAAATTGCTGAGGTGCTTGAGGAAGTGCATAAAATTTTCCTGGATTTAAACGACTGGGTACTAAAAAATCTCTAGCACCCTCTGGGCTAGATGAGGTTAAAATTGGTGTTTGAAATTCTAAAAAACCTAATTTAGTCATTTCATTTCGGATATATGAAATAACTTTAGATCTTAAAATAATATTTTCATGAATTTTTTTTCTTCTTAAATCTAAGAATCTATATTTTAATCTTATTTCTTCGGCATATTCTTGATCACTAAAAATTGGCATGGGCAGCTCTTTACAAGTTCCCAAAATTTCATATTTCTCAATAACAACCTCTATTTCACCTGTATCAATTTCAGAATTAATTGTTTCTTTTGATCTGTTAACAACTTTTCCCTCGACTTTAATTACAGTTTCTAATTGCATTTTTTCTAATTCAGAAAAATATTTATTATCTTTATCAATTATACATTGGGTAATTCCATAATTATCTCTCAAATCAATGAATAATAAATTCCCATGGTCTCTTTTTTTATTTATCCAGCCTGAAAGAGAAATTTTTTTATCTACATCCTCTTTTCTTAATTCATTACACTTGTGTGTTCTGTATTTATTCAATTAAACCTCTAATGCTTCTTTAATAATTTTAAAATCGATTGGTTTCTTTCTTTTTAAACTAATTTCGTCGATTTTATATATGAAATCAGAAATTTTGCCATAAGTTCTATCAATTCTCTTAATTATAAATTCAATAAGTTTTTGGTCTATTGATATTTGGCGATCAGAAAGATTTTTTAATATTAGTGCATAAATTAAATCGTCACCAGGTTTTTCAATTTGAGATAAAATAAAATTAGTAGATCTTGAATTAAGATCATTTAATTTAAATTTAAAGTCAACTATTGGTATTTTTGAGGTTACAATTAAATACTTATTATCCTGATCAATTATATTTATAAGTGTAAATAATAAGTTTTCATTTATTTTTTCATTTAAATCCTCAATAATAATATTTTCATATATTTTTATTTGTTGAAGAAAATCATTATTAATATCTTCTGCATTAATTTTAATTCCTCTGTGCTTTTCTAAAAATATATTTATTAAATGACTTTTTCCTGAAAACTTTTCACCTATTAAGTTTATAAAATTTTTATCCCATTTTGGCCAACTATTTAAAAGGCTAAAAGAGTGTTCGTTGCTGTTTGAAACATAAAAATCCTGATCTTTAAAATTTTGATCATAATCAAATTTAAGTATTTGCTGATTAAGATTTGTCATTTAAAACCCAAATTTTATTTTTAATTTCAAAATCGTAATTTTGATCACTCATAACTTCTAAAAACTTATCAGGTGTTCCATTAAAAATAACTTTATAAAAATTATTTCGATTATCGAACTTATAAATTGAAAAATTATATATCAGATCCATATCAGATAAAATTTTTTCAAATTTATTAATTTTTATATTATTAGAATTATCAATAGAAATATTTAAAGATAACTTTACTGAAGTATTGATTTGATTTTGTAGTTTCCAAAAATCTTCATAGATTAATTTTAAATTATCAATAAATTCAAATAACTCTTTTTCATCATCAAAATTAACTTCAGTATAATTTAAATTTTTTAAATTGTTATTTTGATTAAAAAAAATTTTGTTAAATACCCTTAGTTTATTATTATCCTTAAACACAATCATAATAATGTGGTCATTTATATTGTATTTATTTATAATTTCTTTGAAGTCATAAGTTTCCAAAATATTAATATTTTGTTTTATCAATCTAAAGTCATCTAAATCTTCAGTAGGTAAAATATAATTTAAAAGACTGTATTTTTTATTAGTTAAATTCCAAATGGAAAATATCTTATTCTCAGAGAACATTAAAACTAGATTTTTATTTTGATCAACAAGTACGGGGATGAATAGAAAATCTTTTTTCACAGGTAAAGATGGGAAAATATTTTTCGTTTCTAATAAATCAAATATATTTTTTTTATTAAATGAAACATTTAATGTAAGATAATAAATTTCATCAATAAACTTTTCTTCCTTAATTGAGAAAGTTTCTATCATTCCTTTTATTTGATTAATTGATGTATTTTTTAATTTTGCTTGATCTTTGCTTTGGATAATTGACAAAATAAGTTCATTAAATGCTTTTGCAAATCCTTCATTAATAATTTCATTTTTATTAAAATTCATTTCAAAAGGTGTTGATATTTCAATATCATTTATAGAAAATGTCTTTGCATGACTTTTTCCTGTGGAAAAGAAAATATTTATTAAAGCAAGAAATAAAAAAAAATTATATAAAAGCTTTAAAATACTAAGTTGAGAAATAAATTTCATAAAACATATTAATGAATAAAAAAAAATTTACCTATAAAAAAAGTGGAGTTAATATTAAAGCTGCAGATAAGTTTGTTGATTTCATTTCTACAGATTCAGCAAAAAAAAGAGGCAAAAAAAAGTTCTCTAATATAGGAGGGTTTGGTTCAATCACAAATATACCAGGTAATATCAAACAACCTAGAATCGTTGCTTGTACTGATGGTGTTGGAACTAAAGTTGAAATCGCTAATACATTAAATAAATTTGATACTATTGGTATTGATCTGGTTGCTATGAGTGTAAATGATTTAATTGTTCAAGGAGCTAAACCCCTATTATTTTTAGATTATATTTCAATAAATAAAATTAATCTTAAAAAACTTAAAGCAATTATAAAAGGAATCAGCAAAGGCTGCAATCAATCAGAATGTGAACTTGTTGGTGGAGAAACTGCTGAAATGCCAGGTACTTATGAAAAAGGTAAATTTGATATCGCAGGTTTTGCTGTAGGAGTTGTAGGAAAGGATAGAATTTTAAATAAAAATAAAATAAAAAAAAATAATCTTATAGTTGCAATTCCTTCCAGCGGTTTACATTCTAATGGTTATTCTCTTGTAAGATATTTATTAAAACAAAAAAAAATAAATATTAAAAAAAATAAATTTTTAAAGTCTGAGCTTCTAAAACCAACTAAAATATATGTTAAAGAAATAATGAATTTGATAAACAACAACTTAATCAATGGCTGTGCAAATATAACTGGGGGAGGTTTGTCTGATAATATTAAAAGAATTATACCAGATAAGCTCTCAGCACATATAAGTTTAGATAAAATTAAAACTTCTAAAATATTTAATTGGCTTAAAACTAATGGAATTTCCGATAAAGAAATGCTTAAAACATTTAATTGTGGAGTTGGTTTTTGTCTTATTGTTGAAGGTAAAAATTTAAAAAAAATAAGTAAATTTTTTTCAAAAAAATACAAACCATATGTTATTGGAAAAATTTTAAATGGTAAAAACAAAGTTAAGTTAAATGGTTCTATCAACTGGCAACAATAAAACTAGAACAGCTGTATTTATTTCAGGAACAGGTAGTAATTTAAAATCTTTAGTTAAATTTTCTAAAACTAAAATATCTCCTATATCGATTAACTTTATTGTTTCAAATAATCCTAAATCAAAGGGTTTAAATTATGCCAAAAAATTTAAAATTAAAAAAAAAGTTTTAAATTTTAAAAACAAAAAATTAAGTGAAAATAAGCTACTTTCTATCTTAAAAAAAAATAATATTGAAATGATTTGTCTAGCTGGATTTATGAAAATTTTGTCAAAAAATTTTATAAAAAAATTTAAAGGAAAAATTTTAAATATACACCCATCTTTACTGCCTAAATATAAAGGATTAAATACTCACCAAAGAGTATTAAATAATAAGGAAAAATACTCAGGATGCACTGTTCATTTTGTAAATTCTAGATTAGATTCTGGAATAATTATTTTGCAAAAGAAAGTAAAAATTTCAAAAAAAGATACTGAGTCTTCTCTTGCTAAAAAAATTTTAGTTCAAGAGCACAAACTGTACCCAAAGGCTATATTAAAAGTTTTTAATCTTTAAAGAAAAAATCTATTTCAATTTTAGCGTTTTCAACACTATCTGATCCATGCACAGAGTTTTTATCTATTGAAATCCCATATTTTTTTCGGATAGTGCCTTCTTCTGCATCTTTTGGATTTGTGGCGCCCATTAATTCTCTGTTTCCCAAAACTGCGTTCTCTTTTTCAAGAACCATAACTACGATTGGGCCTGATGATAGATAATCACATAAATCATTATAAAATGGCTTAGTTTCATGAACTTTATAAAACTTTTCTGCTTCTGACTTTTCAATTTGAATTTTTTTTTCTTTTAATATTGAAAACCCTTTTTTTTTAAACATTTCTTTAATTTCACTCTCAAGATTTCTTTCAACAGCATCAGGTTTAATAATTGATAAAGTTTGTTCTAAATTACTCATAATGATCCTCTATTAGTTTGTTTAATAATCTCACTCCATAACCTGTTGCACCACCTGAATTTAACGCTCCACCATATTTTGAAAAAGCCATTCCAGCTATATCTAAATGTGCCCAAGGTGTTTTATTTAAAATAAATCTCTGCAAAAATTGAGCTGCTGTTGTAGATCCAGCTCCTCCAACGTAGTTTATATTTTGCATATCTGCATTTTTAGAATCAATTAATTTATCAAAATTTTTATTTAGAGGCATTCTCCAAACTTTTTCTTCAACTTTTTCACCAACATCAATTAATTGTTTAGACAATTTATCATCATTAGAAAATAAACCTGCATATTCAGAACCCAAAGAAACAATTATAGCTCCTGTTAAAGTTGCTAAATCCACAATAAATTTAGGCTTAAATTTTTCTTCTGTATAAGTCAGAGCATCAGCTAAAACTAATCTTCCCTCTGCATCAGTATTTAGAATTTCAACTGTTTTTCCACTGTAAGACTTAACAATATCTCCTGGTCTTTGAGCATTTCCTCCTGGCATATTTTCTACAAGACCAACTACACCAACAGCATTTATTTTTGCTTTTCTGAGTGCTAAACTTTTCATTAATCCAACGACTACTGCAGAACCAGCCATATCGTAAGTCATATCCTCCATAAACTTAGCTGGTTTAAGTGAAATACCACCAGTATCAAAACAAACTCCTTTTCCAACAAAAGCCAAAGGTTTAGATTTATCTTTTAAACCATTCCACTCCATAGTAACTAAATAAGAACCTCTGATACTTCCTTGGCCAACACCTAGTAAAGTATTCATTCCAAGTTTTTTTAATTTTTTTTCATCATGTACAGTTACCTTTAAACCATATTTTCTAAGCGATTTTAATCTTTTCGCATACTCGTCTGGATGCAGAATATTACCAGGCTCAGAAACTAAATCTCTAGTATAAAAAGTTCCATTTTCTATTGCTCTAAATTTAATTTGATCTTTAGTAGATAGTTGATTTTTGCCAGATATAATTACTGAAATATTTTTATTATTTTTTTTTGATTTGTATTTATCAAATAGGTAAGATTTTAATTTTATACCATGAGCAAAATAACCAATGATGTTTTTTTGTTTAGTTAATAAAGTATCTGAATTTAAGTTAAATTCATTTATTTTATTGCTCTTAAATTGATCATAAAAACTTGCACCTAAATTTTCTAGATCGGAATTGGTAATATTTTTTTTTAATGAGACTAATATTATTTTCTTTTTTGAGCTAATATCAAAAGATATTATTTTCTTCTTTTCGTCTCTTTTTTTAATTAAGTCAGCAATAAACGCATAATCTGAGACTGAAATATGTTTCTTTAAGCTAGAAACATTGAACTTTTCATCAACAAATAAAACTAGATTTTGAGCATTATTTTTTGTTTTTTTATTTTTATAAGATATTTGAACTGTCATAAATTTTAAATACAATCTATACGAGATGAATGCTATATATGAATAAAAATACTATATTTCAATGAAAAAAATTATATTTAGAAAATTTTTATACGATTGCCTGATTTTTTTTATAATTGCCCTAATTAGTTCAAGTATTATTGTTTGGGTTTTTCAAGCTGTAAACTATTTAGATTTGGTTATTGATGATGGGCGTAATTATTCTGTCTATTGGTATTACACTTTGTTAAATTTTCCTAAAATATTAAGTAAAATTTATCCTTTTGCATTTTTTTTTAGTTTTTCCTATGTCATTGCAAAATATGAATTAAACAATGAGCTTATAATTTTTTGGAATTTTGGAGTAAATAAAATGAATTTCATAAATTTCTTTTTTATAATTTCAATTATCTTATTGTTTATTCAAATTAGCTTAACAGCGTTTGTGGTACCGAGCTCACAAAACTTAGCAAAATCTCTGGTTAGAGTATCTGAGTATAACTTTGTAGATAATTTTATTAAAATTAAAAAATTTAATGCTTCTGTTCATGAATTAACTATTTACACTGAGGATAAAGATAGCGAAGGCAATTATAATAATATTTATATAAAAAAAAAAAATAATAATGATGACTTTCAAATTATTTATGCAAAAAAAGGAATTTTTAAGAAAAATCGAAAGGATCCTGTTCTCGAACTATTTGATGGAGAAAATACAAGTCTATCAAATGGAAAATTAACAAATTTTAGTTTTTCAAAATCTGAATTTAACTTAAATCCATATTCAACTAACACTATATTGGTAAAAAAAACTCAAGAACATAAAACAAATGAATTAATTAGATGCGCAATTGGTTTGGTTAATAAAGATATTAAAAATATAAAAATTATAAAAGAAAAAGTAAGAAATTGTGAATTTAAAAATCTAGATAACATTTTAGCTGAGCTTCATAAAAGATTGGGAATTCCATTATACTTACCTGCTTTAATGTTAACTGCGCTGCTTTTAATAATTAATTCAAAAGAAAAAATAAATTTTTCAAAGTTTAGACTCATTACATTTTTAATTGGTTTTTTTATAATTATATTTTCTGAGTCAACTCTTAGATTTATTGACGACTCAATTAAATTTAATATTTTTATAGTTTCAATACCGGTAATTTCTATAATTATGTTTTACTTTTATTTTTTAATCAAACTAAAAACACAGCTTGTAAAATGAAAACTTATATAAATTTTATTTTAAATATTTTTTTAAGATCATTTACATTTGTATTTTTAATTATATTTAGTTTAGTTTTTATAATTAATTTACTGACTGAGTTAGAGTTTTTTAAAGATTTAGATGTTAGTATTTTTTTTACGGTCTATTTATCTCTAATTAACTCACCTTCTATGATTTTTGAAATATTTCCTTTTATTTTTTTAATATCTACTCAACTTTTTTTTATAAATCTTTTTCGAGATAACGAGATACAAATATTTAAATATTCAGGTTTAAAAAACTCAAAAATTTTATTTATTATTAGTTCAACTACTTTTTTACTTGGAATACTCATTATTACAATTTTTTATAATGTTTCCTCTAATCTAAAAAACTTTTATCTTGAATTGAAATCAAATTATACAAAAGATGGTAAATACTTAGCTGTAATTAATCAGAACGGTCTATGGATAAGAGATAAAATTGAAAACAAAATTTTGATAGTAAATGCATCAAAAGTAGATAAAAATTTCTTAATTAATAGCTTTATAACCGAATTCAACTCAAATTATGAAGTAGTCAGAAATATAAAAAGTGAAAGAGTCGATATAAAAGACAATACATGGATTGTGAATGATGCAGAAATTTTTGAAAAAAACGTAAGAACTATAAAAAATAAAATTTTAATAAATTCAAATTTTAATTACGATAGAATTAATAGTTTATTTTCAAATCTTTCATCACTGTCGTTGCTTGAGCTAATAAGTTTAAAGAAAAATTATCAGTCATTAAATTACTCTACCGTCGATATTAATATACAAATTCAAAGAATTATTTCATATCCAATTTATTTAATATTAATGACAATATTTTCAGCAATTATAATGCTAAATAGCAAAAACTATAAAAGCAACACTTTAAAAATATCTTTAGGTTTATTTTTCTGTGTAATAATTTACTATTTTAATAATCTATTCAATGTATTGGGATCAACCGAAAAAATTAATTATTTTTTGTCTATTTGGATACCATTATTATCATTGACAATTTTAACTTCACTAATGACATATAAAGTAAATGAAAAATAAACTACTTAAAATATTATCATACATAATTATAAGTTTATTTTTTTCATTAAATTTAAATTCTGAGGAATTATTTAATTTTAATGTTTCAGAAATCAAAATTACACAAGATGGAAATTTATTCCAAGGTTTTGGTGGGGGTGAAGCTTTTACAAACGACGGAATTTCAATCTCAGCTGAAAATTTTGAATATAACAAAATAGATAATTTCTTAATAGCAAAAAAAAATGTTAAATTTATTGATCAAACAAAAAAGATAATAATTAATGCTAATGAAATTTCATATAACAAAAAACAAGAAAAAATAATTGCTAATGGTAATGTTCAAATAATTGATAATATTAATGAGACAATAATTTTAGCAAGTGAAATCATTTATTTTAAAAACAAACAAGAAATAATTGCAAAAAATAATGTTAAATTAAATGATAAATTAAATAATTTATCTATAATTGCAGATAATATTTATTTTTCTAAAAATGATGAAAAAATTGTAGCAGAAAAAAAAGTTATATTAGAAGATTTTGATAAAGATATTAAAATAAATTCAAACAAAATTACATTTAACAAACTTAATAATTTAATTTTTACTGAGGGTAAAACTTCAGCTAATGTAAAATCAAAATTCTATTTCGATTCATCTGATATAAAATTTTTCGAAAAGGAAATGAAGTTGTTTTCACAAAATAAAACTATTATTCGAGCAGAGGACTCCTCATTATATGAACTTTCTAGTTTTGAATATCAAATTGAAAAAGAATTTTTAAAAGGAAAAGACTTATTTATAATTGAAAAATCTAATCTTCAAGATGGAGAAAGTGATAAATATTATTTTGCTGACGGATTTTTTGATCTTAAAAATAAAACTTTTAATACAGGTGCAGCAAAAATATTTCTTAAAAAAAATATATTTGATAGATCTGAAAATGACCCAAGATTGTATGGCGTTTCATCTAATCATTTAAATGGGATTACAACAGTAAATAAAGCAGTTTTTACTAGTTGTAAGAAAACTGGAAATTGCCCTCCTTGGTCCTTAGAGGCATCAAAAATTAAACATGATAAAAATAAAAAACAATTAATTTATGAGAATTCGCTGCTAAAACTTTATGATGTTCCTATATTTTATTTTCCTAAATTCTTTCATCCAGACCCAACTGTAGAAAGACAGTCAGGTTTTTTGATACCAAGAATAAATAATTCTAATGTACTAGGATCTTCAATAAGCGCACCATACTTTCATGTAATTTCTGAAAATAAAGACTGGACAATAAATCCTACTATTTATTCAAAAGATATTAGATTAATTCAAAATGAATACAGACAAGAAAATAAAAGTTCGTCATTTATTGCTGATTTTGGATTTGCAAATGGATTTAAATCATCTGAGGCAAATGAAAGAAAAAATATAAATCATTTTTTTGCACTATTTAAAAAAAAAATTGAAAATAGTGATTTTATAAAAAGTGATTTTAGAATTTTTGTTGAAAGAGTCAGTAAGGATACTTATTTAAAAATATTTAAAGACAATTTAACTGATAACAATTTAAAACCTTCTAATTTTGATGTTCTTAATTCAGGTATCGACTTTAACTTAGAAAATGAAAAATTTTCTCTTTCAGGTGGTGCTGATATTTATGAAGACCTTAAAAAAACCCAAAGTGATCGTTATCAATTCGTTTTTCCTCACTATAACTACTCTCAAAAAACAATTAAATTCAATAGTGGAAATCTAAATTTTGATTCTAGTGGAAATAGTACTTTAAATAACACTAACAATCATAAAACAAGAATTATTAATGATGTTGCTTTTAAAATGAATGATAAAATTCTAAATAATATTGGTTTAAGAAATAATTTAAATTTTTATTTCAAAAATTTAAATAGCGTTGGAAAAAATGTTTCTACCTACAAGAGTAGTCCTCAAATTGAGGCTCAATCCATGATAGAGTTAAATTCAGAATTGCCACTTAGTAAAATTACTGAGTTTAATAATCAAACTCTTGTGCCAAGATTTTCACTAAGAATAAACCCTAGTGATATGAAAAACCATAGTTTAGATAAAAGAAAGGTAAATACAGATAATATTTTTGATATAAATAGACTTGGAATAGATGATAGTTTAGAAAGTGGCTATTCTTTTACAGCAGGATTTGATTTTAAATCAGAAAATAAAAACGATAGTGAGAAATTTTTTCAATTTAAACTGGCATCGGTATTTAGAGATCGTGTGGAGGATAACATACCAACACAAACATCATTAAATAAAAAAAATTCAAATATTTTTGGTTCATTTGATTACAGTTTGTCTAAATATATTAATATGGAATACGACTTTGCTGTTGATAATAAAATTGAAAAATTTAAGTATAATTCCATTGGACTTGATTTATCTTTAAATAATTTTATTACAGAATTTAATTTTATTGAAGAAGACAGTGAATTGGGTAATACAAATATCTTTGAAAATACTACAACCTATAATATTAACTCAAATAATGTATTAACATTTAAGACAAGAAGAAATAGAGAAATCAATCTCACAGAATACTATAACCTTGTATATGAATATAAAAACGATTGTTTGACTGCTGGAGTTAAATTTAACAAAACTTACTATGAGGATAGAGACTTAAAACCCTCTGAAAATATAATGTTCACTATAAGTTTTTATCCTTTAACATCAATCGAGCAGACTCTAGACATTGAACAATGATAAAAGACATAAATCTAATTTATAAAATAAAAATTTTTACACTAATTTTTATAATTGCTTTTAATTCTTATTCTTATTCAATTGAAAATAAAATAATTTTAAAAATAGATAATAATATAATTACTAATATTGATGTTGATAATGAGGTAATTTACTTAAAAACTCTTAATCCTAATTTAAGGGATTTAAAAGCAAAAAAGATTTTTGAAATAGCAAAAAACTCCTTAATTAGAGAAAACATAAAAAAAATAGAAATTAAAAGAAATCAATTAAATGCGGTAAATCAAGAATACATAGAAAACATAATTGAAAATATTTATAAAAATATTGGGTTAAGTTCAAAACAAGAATTTATAAATTATCTTAAAACTTCAAATATTGAATTACAAAATATTGAAAATAAACTTGTAGTAGAAGCACAATGGAATGAATTAATATTTAAAAAATTTCGATATAAAATAAAAATTGATAAATTAAAGATAAGTGAGGAAATAAAATCAACCAAGTCTATAAATTCATATTTTCTTTATGAAATATTATTTGATGCAAAAAATAGTATAGATGCAAAAGAAAAATTTAATCAAATTATAAAAAGTATAGATGAAAATGGGGTTGAAAATACTGCTTCTATTTTTAGTTTATCAGATAGTTCAAAAACTGGTGGGAAACTTGGATGGATCAAAGAAAGCTCTTTAAGTAAAAAAATTTCAAATGAGTTAAAAAACATTCAGGCCAAACAAACTACAAGGCCAATTTTGATACCGGGTGGGTTTTTAATTCTTTATGTAAAAGATATTAAAAAAATAGAAGAAGAGATTGATTTTGACAAAGAATTCTCCCAAAGAATTAGATCATTACAAAACTTACAGCTTAATCAATACTCTAATATTTATTTTAACAAAATTAAAAAAAATCTAACTATTTATGAACAGTAAACCAATTGTTATCGTAAATGGCGAGCCTAATAGTATTTTTTTAGAAATATTTTTTAAAGCATTAAAATATAAAAAATTTAAGTCTCAAATAATATTAATATCATCATCAAAATTACTTAATTATCACATGAAAAAATTTAATTATAAAAAAAAAATAAATTTAATAAATTACCAGCAAATAGATAAAAGACTTTTTAAAAATTCAATTAATCTAATTGATGTTAATTACAAAGTTAAACCAAGTATTAAAAAAATTTCATCTAAATCCAAAACATTTATTCAGGACTCTTTTGATATTGGTCTTAAAACTCTTAAAATATTTAACTCAAATAAATTTATAAATGGCCCTATTTCAAAAAAGAATTTTTTAGATAATAAACTGCCCGGTATTACAGAATATTTAGCTAAGAAAACTAAAGTACATAAATTCGCAATGCTCATCTTTAATGAAAAATTATCTGTTTGCCCTTTAACCACGCACATACCTCTTAAGAATATTTCAAGATATGTTAATAAAAAAAGTATTTGTGAAAAAGTTTTTTTAATTAATAGTTTTTATAAAAATCATTTAGGTAAAATACCTAAAATTGGAGTTTTGGGATTAAATCCACATTGCGAAAGTATTAATAAATTTAACGAGGATGAAAAAATTATAAAACCTTCAATAAAATATTTAAAAAAATTAAAATATAGAGTTTCAGGGCCTTATGCGGCTGATACTGCCTTCATGAAAAAAAATAGGAAAAAATTTGACGTAATCCTTGGCATGTATCATGATCAAGTCTTAACTCCAATTAAGACATTATATGAGTATGATGCTATAAATATTACTTTGGGACTGCCATTTATTAGAATTTCACCAGATCATGGTCCTAATGAAAAAATGATAGGAAAAAATATCTCTAACCCTTTAAGCTTAATTAAAGCTATTTCTTTTTTGGATAAAAATTGATTAAAGCTAAAAAAAGTTTAGGTCAAAATTTTTTAATTGATAAAAATATTTTAGAAAAAATTACAGATATAACGGATATAAAAGATAAAATTATTCTTGAAATTGGACCAGGTACTGGAAATTTAACATCATATATTCTTAAAAAAAATCCAAAAAAAATTTTTGTAATTGAAAAAGATGATAACCTTGCATTAAACCTTAAAAATAAATTTAATGATAAGCTAATTATTATTAATGATGATGTTTTAAAAATAGATGAAAATATACTTTTTAAAGACAAAGTAATAGTTTTTGGTAATTTGCCTTATAACATTTCAACTGAAATACTAAGCAAATGGATAATAAATTTAAAGGAAAGTTTTTGGTTTGAATCATTAGTATTGATGTTTCAAAAAGAAGTTGCTGACAGAATAATTGCTAAATTTAATACATCAAATTATGGGAGATTATCAATTATTTGTAATTGGAAACTTAATATAAAGAAAGTATGTGATATAAAGCCTGGAGCATTTTATCCTAAACCAAAAGTAGATAGTTCTTTATTATTTTTTCACCCAAAAAAAAATTTTATTAAATTAAATAATCCTAAAAATTTAGAAAAGGTTACTAGAATTTTTTTTAACCAAAGAAGAAAAATGTTAAAAAAACCTTACAATCAATTGTTTAATGGAGATCAGAAAGTTTGTAATAAGTTAAAAATTAACCTAAGTTTGAGACCTCAAAATTTAAATTTAGATACTTATTGTAAATTAGCTTATGAATATGAAAATTTAAGAAGTTAGTTTTTCAACATGCTTTCTAATGTATTCTAAATCGTAATCTTTTGAACCATTGTTTATCACTGCATCAATTAAATTTATAATTTTTGAATAACACTCTTCCAAATCATTGTTAATTACAACGTAATCATAATTTATCCAGTGTAAGACATCTCTTTCAAATTGCTTCATTCTTTCTTCAGCTATTATTTTTTCATTTTTATGACGTTTAGTCAGTCTTTCAAATAAAACTTCTTTACTTGGGGGTAATATAAAAAAAGTAATTAATTTATAATCTAATTTTTTATTCTTAATTTGATCAGCACCCTGCCAATCAATATCAAAAAGGATGTTTTTGCCTTTGTTTAATTTATCTATAACTGGTGTTCTTGTTGTACCATAAAGATTATCAAAAACTTTTGCATATTCGAGAAACTCCTCGTTGCTAATTAATCTTTTAAACTCTGTTTCATTAACAAAAAAATAATCTAAATTTTTATTTTCGTTAGGACGAGGTTGTCTTGTTGTGTGAGATATAGAAATTTCAAAATTATCTTTTTCAGATAATTTTTTAACTAGAGTAGTTTTACCTGCTCCAGATGGAGAAGATAAAATGATCATTACCCCATCTTTTTCTGAGGGCATTAAAATTTCTAGTTAGCTTTACCTTCGATAAATTTAACTGCATCACCCACAGTTAAAATTTTCTCAGCTTCACTATCAGAAATTTCAGATCCGAATTCTTCTTCGAAAGCCATCACTAATTCAACAGTATCTAAACTATCGGCTCCCAAATCATCTATAAAACTTGATTCCTCAGTTACCTTAGCTTCATCTATACCCAAGTGATCTGCTACAATTTTTTTTACTTTGCTTGAAACGTCTTCTGACATATTGATCCTTTTCGTTATAAATTCTTAATAGTTTAAAAACCTGTTTTGTCAAGCCATATACATGCCCCCATTAACATGCAAGGTCTCACCATTGATATAACTTGATTGATTTGAGCATAAAAAAAGCACTGCATTTGCAATATCATCTGGCTCTCCAAGACGTGCTGAAGGAATTTTAGATATTATTGCATCTTTATATTTGTCATCCAACTTATCTGTCATGGCAGTTTTAATAAAACCAGGTGAAATACAGTTTATATTTATATTTTTCTTAGCATATTCTATTGCAAAACTCTTTGACATTGCAATTATCCCTGCTTTAGATGCTGTGTAATTAGCCTGTCCGAGATTGCCTGTATGTCCAACAACTGATGTAATATTAACAATCTTTCCAGATTTATTTTTAAGCATTTTTTTTATTGCTGACTTGCTCATTAAAAAAGTTGATGTCAAATTAATATTAATTACTTTTTGCCATTCCTCTAAACTCATCCTTATTGCTAAATTATCTTGAGTAATACCCGCATTATTAACTATACAATCTAAACTACCACCGAGTTCTTTGGTTGCATTTTCTATAAATTCTTCAATTTTATCACTTTGAGAAATATCAAATTTTAGCGTTTTAATATTTCCATACTTTCCTTTTAGTTCCTCAAGTTTTTCTATTCTTGTGCCTGAGGCTAAAATATTTGCTCCAGCTTGATTTAATTTTTCAATTATTGAATTTCCAATCCCACCTGATGCACCAGTAACAATAATATTTTTACCTTTTAAATCTTTCATAGTTTTAGACCTTCAATATCACTTTGAGAATTAATTGTATCAATTTTAACATTTCTATTTATTCTTTTTACTAAACCTGACAAAACTTTCCCAGGTCCAATTTCTATAAAATGATTTACATCATTTTCTATCATATTAATCACACTTTCTCTCCATCTAACTCTATTCTCTATTTGCATAATCAAGAGATTTTTTAGCTCTTCTGGATCTTTAATTTCATTACCAGTAACGTTTGAAATTAATTTATTTTGCCCATTTTTAAAATTAAGTTTATTTAATTCCTCTGTCATAATTTTCGCAGCATTACTCATCAATTCGCAGTGAAAGGGTGCACTTACAGGTAGTTTAATATTTTTAATGGAATTATCCTTTAAAATTTGGATCAATTTTTCTAAATCTTCAGTTTTTCCACTTAATACAATTTGACCTTCAGAATTGTCATTTGCAATTTGTGCTTTTATATTTTCTTTATTTTCCGTCAAAATTTTTTCAATCTCATCAACTGTTGAGCCTAATACCGCAACCATCCCTCCTTGTCCTTTAGGCACAGAGTTTTGCATGGCATCCCCTCTAATTCTTAATATTTTTAATGTATCTGAAAAGTCTAGATATCCTGCACATGATAAAGCTGAATATTCACCCAAAGAGTGTCCTGCAAAGTATTTTGCTTTATTTAAATCTAATTTGAATTCATTTTTTGCTAAATTAAATATTGAATAACTTATTAAAAATATTGCTGGCTGTGTATTTGCTGTTAAATCTAAATCTTCTTTTGGTCCTTCTAGGATAAGCTTAGAAATAGAAAAATTTAGTGTATCATCTGCCTGTTTAAAAAGGTCTTTTACCATATTATATTTATCATAAAGCTCTTTACCCATTCCCACTATTTGAGATCCTTGACCTGGAAAAATTACTGAAAACATATAAAAAAAACTAATATTTCTGCCTTTTTAACTATTGTAATTGAACTTTTATAATAGTATATCCTCACTTTTTATTAAAGAACTTAAATGAATTTATACGAACATACTATTATTGCTAGGCAAGATACTTCACCAAGTGAATTAAAGCAACTAACAGAAAAATATTCTAAAATTGTTGAAAAAAGCGATGGAGAAGTTGTTAAAACTGAAAACTGGGGATTGTTAAACTTATCTTACCTTATAAAAAAGAATAAAAAAGGAAGTTACATACACTTTAAAATAAAAGGAAAAGGAAATGTGATTGATGAATTAGAGAAAAATGAAGCTATTGATAAAAAATTACTAAGATATCTAACAGTTAGAGTAAAAAAATTTGATTTAGAAACAAGCTATTTTGGAAAAAAAGAAGATAGTGAAAATAAAGAAAGTGTTAAAAACTAATGCCAAAAAGACAAAGTGGAAATAAAAAAGGTAAACAAAGTAACTTTGCAAAGTTAAGTATTTTTCAACCAAATAAATATAAATTTAAAAAAACTTGTCCATTGTCAGTAAAAGGCGCTCCTGAAGTGGATTATAAAAACATAAAACTTTTAAAAAAATATGTTTCTGAAAATGGTAAAATTTTACCTTCAAGGATTACAAATGTATCTCAAAAAAAACAAAGAGAACTTTCTCTTTCAATTAAAAGAGCAAGAAATTTAGCGTTAATATAAAATGAAAGTAATCTTATTAGAAAACGTAAAAAGAATTGGGTCTATTGGTCAAGTAATAGATGTAAAAAGAGGTTTTGCTAGAAATTTTCTAATCGCCAACAAAAAAGCTCTTTATGCATCAAAAGAAAATATAAAAGAAGTTGAGAAGATTAAAGTAGAGTTATCTAAAAAAGATAACGAAAAGAAAAAAGAAGCCTCTCAAATTGCTGAACAAATTAACGGTAAAGAGTATTCTGTCAAAAAACTAAGTACAGAAAATAACGAATTATATGGTTCGGTTAAACCAACTGAAATTTCGAAACTTATTCAAGAAGAAAATAAAATTGATATAAAGCCTTCAATGATACAACCCGTTGAAGAAATAAAAGCTTTAGGTAAATTTAAAGTTAAAATTTCTTTACACTCAGAAGTTGATGCTGAAATTACAATCAATGTTTCGTCAGCTGATACAATTCAATAATTATACATTCTTTTCCCCAATAGAAATATACAATTTGATTTAATTATTTTTCATGTAAATTTATTTTCATGGAAAACAATTTAAGTATAGTCAAAGATCAATTTAAAGAATTACCAAATAATATTGAAGCCGAACAAGCTGTCATAGGATCAATCCTTGTAAGCAATGATATTTTTGATGAAATAAATACAATAATTTCTAGTATTAACTTTTATGATCCAATGCACCAAAAAATATTTGAGGCAGTTGAAAGCCTTATCTATAAAGGAATGTTAGCTAACCCTATTACTTTGAAAAATTATTTTGAAGATGAAAAAGATGATCTAAATGTTCCAGAATATTTAGTTAAAATTACAAAATTTTCTACATCAGTTAGACAGGCAATAGAGTACTCGAAAATAATCTATGACATGTTTGTAAGAAGGGAATTAATCAAAATTTCTGAACAAACTATTGATAGTGCAAAATTAAATGATCTTGATACTAATGGACAATCTATAATCGAAAGCTCTGAAAGATTATTATTTGATTTGGCTGAAAAAGGTTCTTTTAATTCTTCTTTAGTAAAATTTGATGAAGCAATGAAACAAACAATTGAAATGGCTTCAGCTGCTTATAAAAATGAAGAAGGTATAGTTGGAGTTCCAACTGGCTTGAGAGATTTAGATGATAAGCTCGGTGGTTTACATCAATCAGATTTAATTATTATTGCTGGTCGACCATCAATGGGAAAAACTTCATTAGCAACAAATATTGCATTTAACGCTGCTCAAAAACTACAAGAGAGTGGCAAAAAATCATCTATAGCTTTTTTTTCACTTGAAATGTCATCAGAACAATTATCTACAAGAATTATTTCTGAACAAGCTAGAATTAGTTCTAATGACATTAGAAGAGGAAGAATATCTGACGACCAATTTGACAAGTTTTTAGAAACATCAAAAAATATTTCTGAACTGCCCCTTTATATTGATGAAACTCCAGCTATAAGTATTGCCGCTTTGAGTAATAGAGCAAGACGTATAAAAAGGCTTTTTGGTCTCGATATGATAGTTGTTGATTATATTCAATTAATGAGAGGAACTACATTTAACAAAGATGGAAGAGTTCAAGAAATATCACAAATTACTCAAGGACTTAAAGCAATAGCTAAGGAACTCTCTGTTCCAGTAGTAGCTCTTTCGCAGCTTTCTCGACAAGTAGAACAAAGAGATGATCACAAACCACAATTGGCAGATTTAAGAGAATCTGGTTCTATTGAACAAGATGCTGATGTTGTCATGTTTGTTTATAGAGAAGGATATTATTTACAAAGAAAAGAGCCAAGAGAAGCAACTGTTGAGCATGCAGAGTGGCAAGCAAAAATGAATGAAGTTGCGCATTTAGCTCAAATTATAATTGGAAAACAAAGGCATGGTCCAATTGGCAATGTAACTCTTGAATTTGAGGAAAGATTTACAAAATTTAAAGATACTCAATTAGCTTAAATTTTAATATAAAGAGCGTTTATGCTGGCTCAAATGTATCAAAATTTAATTTTAAAGAATCCAAAAGTGATATTTATATTGCTTATTATTTCTATTCTAAGTTTTGGATATTATTCTAAAGATTTTAGGTTAGATGCATCATCAGAAACCTTGTTAATTGATGGAGACCCGGATTTAGCTTATTTGCAAGAAATTTCTGAAAGATATGGTTCTAAAGAATTTTTAATTCTTACATACACCCCTAATGAAGGAATGGTTACCGACTCCTCAATAAATAATCTATTAAGTCTTAAGTATAAAATTCAAAGTTTAAATTGGGTTCACAGTGTAATAACGCTTTTAGATATTCCGCTTTTAAATAATTCAGATGCACCACTTCAAGAAAGATTAGAGAGTTTCAAAACCTTAAAAGATGAAGATGTTGATAGAGATCGAGGTTTTAAGGAAATTTTAAATAGTCCTGTTTTTCGAAATTTTGTAATTAGTGAAGATGGCAAGACAAGCGGGATTATTGTTAATATAAAACAAAATAAAAAATTAGAAGATATTCAAAACAAATCTAGAGAAGAAATTGAAAACTATAAAGATCAAATCAAAAAACAAAATCACCAAAATATTTTAGAGATAAGGCAAGTAATTCAAAGTTATGGAGATGTTGGAAAAATTTATCTAGGTGGAATTCCAATGATTGCTGATGATATGATGACTTTCATCAAAAGTGATATCATTGTGTTTGGTATTGGCGTGTTATTATTTATTATTGCAACACTATGGTTTGTATTTAGAAATCTAATTTGGATTATTGTTCCAATTAGTAGTTGTTTTTTCTCTGTCATTATTATGATGGGTTTACTTGGATTACTTGGATGGAAAGTAACTGTTATTTCATCAAACTTTATTGCCTTGATGCTAATTCTAACAATGGCAATGAATATTCATATGAGTACAAGATTTCTACAACTTAAAAAAAATTTTCCATCAAAAAATAATTTTGAAATCATTACCTTAACAACTAGCAAAATGTTTTGGCCTATTTTATATACAGTATTAACTACAATTTTAGCTTTCTTATCTTTAATATTTAGTGAAATTAAACCTATTATAGATTTTGGATGGATGATGACTTTTGGTTTGATTACATCTTTTATAATTACTTTTACTTTGCTTCCTACACTTCTAAGTTTTACCTCAACTGGAAACATATCTTTAAAAAAAGAACAAGACTCTAAAATTACATCTATGCTTAGCTCTATTTCTTTAAATAATAAATCTACAATTTTTTCTGTGACTGGAATTATCATTATCCTAAGTGTGATTGGTATAAGCAAGTTAGAAGTTGAAAACAGCTTTATAAATTATTTCGATAAAAATACTGAAATCTATAAAGGGATGAAGCTAATTGATGAAGAGCTTGGAGGAACTACTCCTCTAGAAGTTATTTTGAAGTTTCCAAAAAAAGAAAAAGAAAAATTAGCCGAAGATGATGATTTTGAAGATTGGGGAGATGAAGAAGATACAAACGACGAAAAATATTGGTTTACTAAAGATAAAATAGATAGAATTGCATCTGTTCATAATTATTTAGACAGTCTCCCACAAGTGGGAAAAGTTTTATCCTTTTCATCAATAATTGACGTCGCCACACAACTTAATAACAATAATCCACTTGGTACTTTGGAGATGGGGGTATTGTATTCAAAAATACCTGAAAGCATTAAAACAGAAATAATTGATCCATATTTATCAATAGAAAACAATGAAGCTCGAATTAGTCTTAGAATAATAGACTCACAAGAAAACTTAAGAAGAAATGATTTAATAAATAAAATTAATTTTGATCTGGAAAATGAATTCGGATTAGAAAAAGATGATTATAAATTAGCAGGTGTACTAATATTGTTTAATAATTTATTACAAAGCTTATTTAAATCACAAATTTTAACACTTGGTTTGGTTATGATTGGTATTTTCTCAATGTTCATTATTTTATTTAGAAACATAAAACTTTCATTAATTGGTGTTGTGCCAAATTTTATAGCTGCATTCTTTATTTTAGGAATTATTGGTTTATTAGAAATTCCTTTAGACATGATGACTATTACAATTGCTGCAATTACAATTGGTATAGCTGTCGATAATAGCATCCATTATATTTACAGGTTTAAGGAAGAATTTAGTAAATTAAAAGATTACAATAAAACTTTAAAAACCTGCCACTCAACAGTTGGTGTTGCGATTTTAAATACTTCAATTACAATAGTATTTGGTTTTTCAATATTGGTATTATCTAAGTTTATACCAACAATTTACTTTGGAATGTTTACTGGACTTGCAATGTTACTTGCAATGATATCAGTATTAACTTTGCTACCAGCATTGATATTAGTAGTTAAGCCTTTTGGTAAAGATGCTTAATGGTAGAAGCTCTTAAAGATTTTTTTGAAGCATCCTCAATTATTGATTTAATTTATATTGCAATAACCATATGGTCTTTAATAAGTTGTTATAGAAAAGGGTTTGTATTAAGCATACTTTCAATGGCAAAATGGCTCCTAGCCTATATTATCACTCTAATTCTATTTCCACGAATAAAACCTTATGTAAATGACTTAATTGACAACGAATATGTTCTGGATATAGGACTAGGAGTTGCAATTTTTATAGTTGTTATCTTTTTAGTCTTATTAGTTAACAAAGGTATAAGTAAAGCGATAAAATATACTGGTATCGGAGGCTTAGATACTACCTTCGGATTCTTTTTTGGCTTTGTTAAAGCTTATATAATTTCAGTTTGTATTTTTTCAGGAATTCATATTGTTTATAATTATGATAAATGGCCAATAAATTTAGATAAATCATACACCTTTAAATATTTAGAAAAAGGTAGTAGTTATTTGATTAAAGAATTTCCAAATGAAAAAACATATCAAGAGTCTAAAGAAAAAATTGAAGATATTTGATCCAAAATTAAAAGAAGAATGTGGAGTGTTTGGAATTAGTAATGCAAAAGACGCTTCAGCTTTAACTGCTCTAGGACTACACGCTCTGCAGCATAGAGGTCAGGAAGGTTGTGGGATAGTTACATTTGATGGAGAAAAATATTATTCTGAAAAAAGATTTGGTTTAGTTGGTGATAATTTCAATAAAGAGAAAGTACTTAATAATCTTAAAGGAAATTATGCAATTGGACATAATAGATACAGTACTACTGGAAATAATATATTAAGAAATATACAGCCTTTTTTTGCTGACACCAATGCAGGTGGAATAGGAGTTGCACATAATGGAAATCTTACTAATTCAATTGCTTTAAGAAATAAACTAGTTGAAGATGGAGCTATATTTTACACTACCTCAGACACTGAAACGATTGTTCAATTAATTGCTAAATCAAAAAGACCTAAAACAATTGACAAAGTAATTGATGCAATTTTTCAAATTCAAGGTGGCTATGCGTTAGTAATGCTAACTCAAAACTCATTAATTGGAGTTAGAGATCCTTATGGAATTAGACCATTAGTAATTGGTAAGCTTGGAAATAGTTATGTCTTGGCTTCTGAAACCTGTGCATTTGACATTATTGGTGCTAAATTTGTTAGAGAAGTTGAAAATGGTGAAATAGTTTTAATTGAAAATAACGAGCTGAAAAGTATCAAACCTTTCCCCGCTAAAAAAGTTAGACCTTGTATATTTGAATATATTTATTTTTCAAGACCAGACAGTCTAATAGGAGGAAAAACAGCATATGAGCATAGAAAAAACATAGGTAGAGAACTTGCAAAAGAAAATGATACTGATGCAGATATAGTGGTTCCAGTACCAGATTCTGGAAATGCAGCTGCTATGGGATTTGCTCAAGAATTAAAAATGAATTTTGAACATGGGTTAATTCGAAATCATTATGTTGGAAGAACTTTCATCGAGCCAAGTCAGAAAATTAGAAGCTTGGGTGTTAAATTAAAATTAAATGCTAATCAAACAACAATTAAAAATAAAAAAATAATTCTTATAGATGACTCACTTGTTCGGGGAACCACATCATATAAAATAGTTAAAATGCTTTATGATGCTGGTGCAAAAGAAGTTCATGTTAAAATTGCATGTCCTGAAATAAGATACCCAGATTTCTATGGTGTAGACACCCCTACAAAAAAAGAATTGTTAGCAGCAAATAAAACAAATGATGAAATTTGTGAATATATTGGAGCTAAATCTCTAAGATTTTTATCAATAGAAGGTTTGTATAAAGCAATTGGTTTTGAAAAAAGAAACAAAACATATCCACAATTAACAGATCATTATTTCACAGGCGAATATCCTGTTAAATTAGTAGATGAATTAGGAGATAATAAAATAACTCAGTTATCTCTTCTAAGTACTGGATCAAATAATTAAGTTATGAAAACAGTAAATTTTACTGAAATGAAAAACGGAACTAAGGAAGATTATGAGCTCCTTGAAAAATTTGAGAAAAACTTTGAAAGACAAACGGCTGATAGAGTTTTAAATTATTTATCTAAACAGACTACTACTTTAGAAGGTTATAAAATCACTAGACTAGAGCACTCACTACAAGCTGCAACAAGAGCTTTTAAAAATAAAGAGAGTGATGAAATGGTTGTTGCAACTTTACTTCATGATATTGGAGATGATTTGGCACCAATGAATCATTCTCAATATGCTGCATCTATACTAAGACCTTATGTTTCAGAGAGAACTTATTGGATTATTCTACACCATGGTCTTTTTCAAACTTACTACAGCGCTCATCATTTAGGTGGTGACAGAAATGCAAGAGATAAATTTAAAGACCACAAGTATTATCAAGATACGATAGATTTTTGTGAAAAATATGACCAATGTTCTTTTGACCCTGATTACAAAAGTATGTCTTTGGATGATTTTAAGCCATTAGTTAAAAAAATATTCGCAAAAGAACCTTATTATTATCTTTAAATTTAGGTATAAATCACTATTTACAGCGCATGATTGATTCAAAAGAGAAAATTATAAATTATTTTAAATCAGGTATTAAAGAACCCAAAAATTTCAAAATTGGGATCGAGCATGAAAAGTTTTTATTTAATAATTCGGACAATAAAAGAATTGATTATCCAAAAATAAAAGAAATGTTTACAGCCCTGCTTGAATTTGGCTGGAATCCAGTTTTTGAAAAAGAAAATATCATTGCTCTTAATAAAGGTGGAAAAAATATAACTCTTGAACCAGGTAATCAAATAGAATTATCAGGAGACAAATTAAATCATATGCATGAAGCTTGTGCGGAGTCACAAGACTATTTGTTTGAATTAAAACAAGTTACAAAAAAATTAGATATAAAAATTGTTAGTGCAGGATTCGATCCAATATCTAAATTAAATGAAATACCAAACAATCCTAAACAAAGATATGAATTGATGACTAAGGATATGCCTTTAGGTGGTGAACTTAGTTTAGATATGATGTATCGAACATGTGGCACTCAGTTAAATATAGATTATAGCTCAGAAGAAGATTTTATTAAAAAGTTCAGAGTAGCAAACTCAATTGTACCCATTGCAATTGCTTTGTTTGCTAATTCCTCAATTGTTGAGAAAAAAAATAGTAACTATTTATCTTATAGATCTAAAGTGTGGCAAAGCACTTCTAGAGGTGGATTGCCTAAATTATTTTTCGAAGATATGAATTTTGAAAAATATGCAAAATTTGTAATTAATTTTCCCATATTATTTATACAAAATGAAGATCAGTATATTTCGGGTAGGAAATATATTTTTAAGGATTTTATGGAAGGAAAAATTCGAGAAATTGGAAATAGGCTTCCAACTGAAACAGACTTAACAACTCACTTAAGTACAATATTTACTGAAAACAGAGTTAAGAAATATATTGAATTGAGATCAATGGATACCTGTGGTTGGGATTGTTTATGTGCAGGACCAGCTTTCAATATAGGTATGCTTTATGGAAATTTAGATGAAGTTCATGAACTAATTTCGAAATGGGAAAACGATAAAATAATTAATGCCTATTTAGAGGCACCAAAAAAAGGATTTAATACTCAATTAATGGGTAAAGATCTTCTTTATTGGTCATCTACACTTTTAGATCTTTCAAGAAAAGGGTTGGAGAATAGAGATGTTTTAAGCAAGAAAGGTAATAACGAGACTGTATTTCTAAACCATCTACAAAAAGTAATTGATAATAAGACAACAAACGCAGATCATATGATTAGTAAATTTTCAAAAAACGAAAATTTAGACGAATTGTATGATAAATAAAATTGTTGCTGTTCAAGGAAATCATCCTTCTAAACTAAATCCTTTAACGGATACAAGTGTTTTTTTAGCAAACGAAATCCAGAGCAAAAAATATAAAATTTTCTATTACGAACCAAAAAATTTATCAGTTGTTAATTCAAAAGTTACAGCTAAAGGTTTTTTTATTAAATTTAATTACAGTAATAAAAAATTCTATAAAATCACAAAAAAACAAAATCTAGATTTAACAAAATGTAAATTTATTCTTATTCGCCAAGATCCACCTTTTAATCTTGAATATATTTCAACAACATACATTTTGGATACAATTAAGAGTAAAGTTAAAATAATTAACAACTCTACCTCAGTAAGGAATATTTCTGAAAAATTGTATTCATCTAAATATCAAAAATACATGCCAGCTACTATTTTTACTCAAAATATGGATGAAATAAAAAAATTTTTCAAAAAAAACAAAAAAGTCATTTTAAAACCCATCCATAGTTTTAGTGGAAATGATATTCATTTACTAACTAAATTTAATGCAAAATTAGTTAATAAATTTATAAAAAAACATGATCATATTATGTGTCAAAAATATTTACCTAAAATCACAAAAGGTGATACGAGAGTTTTCATTATCAATGGTAAAATATGTGGTTCAATTTCAAGAATTCCAAAAAAAGGATCATTTTTAAGTAATTTAAGTAAAGGAGCAAAAGCAACTAATAATAAATTAACAAGTAAAGAAAATAAAATTTCAAAACTAATTGCAAAAGATTTAAAAAAAGAAAATATTTTTTTTGCAGGAATTGATTTTATAGATCAAAAACTCAATGGAGATATTAATGTTACCTCTCCAACTGGACTTAAAACATTTTATGATCTATCAGGAAAAAATTTAGCTAAAATTTTTTGGAAAGAACTTAAAGCATGAATAATTTAAGCGATCAACAAAAAGGTTCTTTAATGGCTTTTGTGGCAGTGATGTTTCTCACTCCAGATAGTTTGTTCATTAGATTATCAAACGTAGATACTTGGGGCTTAGTTTTTTACAGAGGAATGATTCCTTTTGTCACTGTATTTATTGGAATGTTAATTATTTATAGATCTAATTTTTTTAAATTACTTTATGGAAATTCAATTTATGGGGTGGCTTATATTGTAACTTTTTCAATTACCAATATTACATTTGTTTTATCTATTCAGAATACAAATGTAGCTAATACTTTAGTGATGGTAGCTCTTGCTCCAATGTTATCAGCTATCTTTGGAGCAATATTTTTAAAAGAAAAACCAGACAGAAACACATTAATTGCAATTGTGATCACTTTTTTAAGTGTGCTTTATATTTTTTACGACTCTGTAAAATTAGGAAATATATATGGTGATATTCTAGGATTTATTACATCTGCTGGTCTAGCAGCTGGAGCAACAATAATAAGAGCTGGAAAAAGTTTGAATTTAGTGCCATCCGCTGTAGTTGGCAAGTTAGTGGTGGCTTTAGTTGCTTTATTTTTTATTGATAGTTTTGAGTTAAAAAATAATGATATTTATATAATTCCAGCTATGTGTATTTTATGCGTAGCCATTCCTTTTGTACTCGTAACGCTAGCGCCAAGATATATAACTGGAGCGGAAGTAAATTTATTCTTCTTAATGGAAACTGTTTTAGGTCCTATTTGGGTTTGGATGGTTGTTAAAGAACAGCCTTCAATAGAGACAATCCAAGGAGGAATTGTGATCATACTAACTATCGCAATTCACTCATTCTTAGCCATAAAAAAAACACAAACCAAAACTACTTAGCCAGCAATTATTTAAACTTAGAAATTACAAATGCAAAAAGAAGTAAAAAAATCCTGGGCCCTTTTTATAGGTATTGGAACCATGATGATAGCTCATGGATTGCAAATGCAAATAATGGGTATCCGTTCTGTACTTGAGGACTTTAGTGTTTTTACAACTGGTATATTTATGTCAGGTTATTACATTGGTTACTTTGTTGGCTCTAGAACTACCCCAAACTTTGTATCTAAAGTAGGTCACATTAGAGTATTTGCAGCTTTTGCATCACTTGCATCACTTAGTGCGCTGCTTGCAGTAGTTTATGTAAATCCATTTATGTGGACTATCAGTAGATTTATAACTGGTATTAGTTTGGTTAGTTGTTATGTCGTAACAGAAAGTTGGTTGAATGATAGAGCAACTAATAAAAATAGAGGTCAATTATTATCTGCTTACATGATGGTAATTTATTTTGGACTAGCGGTAGGAATGTTGCTTCTTAACTTAAGTGAACCAAAAGCATATGAGCCTTTTATTTTGGTATCTATTCTTTTATCTTTAGCACTTGTTCCAATTTTATTAACCAAAAGACCAGCTCCTAAATTTAAAAAAATAGAAACAATAAGTATTAAAGAATTATATGAAATATCTCCTCTTGGAACGTTTAGTTCTTTTTTTACTGGAGTTATCCATGCTGCATTTTTTTCTTTAATATCTGTTTATGCAACACTTGCTAAATTTACTCTATTTGAAACTTCAATTTTATTATTTATAGCAACAATTGCTGGTGTACTTGGCCAAGGACCCATTGGATATTTTTCAGATCAATACGATAGAAGAAGAGTAATCGTTGTAACTACTTTCGGAAGTTCTGCTTTAGCACTACTATCAATTTTAACTTCAAATGATCCAATCCAAAATATTTACTATATGGATGAACTTGCATTTAAAAAAATAGTATTCTTCATTGCAGTAGGACTATATTCAAGTTTATGTTTACCTTTATTTTCACTTAATCTTGCACATACAAATGATTTTGTTCCTAAATCAAAATTTGTTGCAGCTGGAGGTGGATTACAATTAATATTTGGTGTTGGAGCTATCAGTGGTCCAATTTTATGTTCATTATTTATGGAATGGTTTGGATTAAATGGATTTTTTGTTTTTTTAATTTTAGCTCACGCTTTAATTGGTGCATTCGGTTTATACAGAATGAAAATTAGAGAAACTGTAGATAATCCAGATTCTACTTTTACACCTGTTCCAGCAACTATTACGCCTGCTGGACTAGAATTAGACCCCGATACACCTGCAACACTTGATGAAAATCCAGTTAATGAAACCGCAAAACTTAATTAATTATTTCTATTTTATCACCGACATTAATTTTGGAAGATGAAAGAATTTGGCATCTAAGGCCTCCTTTTCTCATAAATTCTTTAAGAATATTTTTTTGATCAAGCATTTCAGTCAAATGTCGACACGGTCTACATAATTCAATTCCCTCTAATTCAACGTTTCCTACTTTCAATTTTTTCCCAATTAAATCGTTTAACTGAATCCCTTTCGTAACAACGTTACGTCTAAAATTGATGTAAGGTATATCGAGCCCAAATTTAATATTATATTCATCAATATTTTCAGCTTCTATTAAAGATAATTGATTGTAAGGATCATTAAAATCATGAAAATGTCGATCACCTACTATTCCTTTATTAGCTAAAACCTCAATTGAATTTACTTCCTTGATTGGTTGATTGTTGTTAGTGGTAATTCCTAATTTAAATACTTCGGCCATAAATTATTGAAGAAATAGTTGAGCTCATATAATCTTTTTAAAATAATATGACTTATCTATCATCAAATCAACTTAAACAGTATGAAGATCAAGGTTACATATCCCCTATTGAAGTTTTATCCAGTAGTGAAGCCTTAGAGGCAAGAGAAGAAATCGAATTAATTGAAAAAAAAATGCCAAATGAAATAGATAAGTCGGGAAGATATAATGTTCATTTAATTTCACCAAAACTTGATTCGATCGTTCATAATTCAAAAATTTTAGATGCAGTAGAAAGTATTATTGGAAAAAACATTTTAGTTTGCAGTACTACTTTGTTTATTAAAAACCCTAACGAACAAGGTTTTGTAAGCTATCACCAAGATGCAAAGTACATAGGATTAGAACCACACAATTGGGTTACAGCATGGGTGGCATTAACAGAATCGAATAAAAACAACGGATGTATGAAAATGTGGCCTAAATCACATTTAAATATTAAAGATCACAATGAGAAATTTAATGAAGGAAATTTACTTACCAGGGGACAAACAGTAGAAAATGTGCCTGAAGACGAAGTTAAATCTATAGAACTAAAAGCTGGTCAAATGTCTTTGCATCACCCAAGAGTAGTGCACGGGTCAGGAATAAATAAGAGTAATGATAGAAGAATAGGATTTGTTATTCAAAGTTATATAGGGACAAACGTAAAACAAACCTTAGGTAAAAATAGTGTTCAAATTGCAAGAGGAGAGGATAACTATCATCATCATGAAGTAATAAATAGAACTAATACTTTAATGAGTGAGGAAAGTATTTTACTTCGAAAAAAAGAAAATGATTACTTGCAAGAAATTTTTTATAAAGGTGCAAAACAAAAAGGATCTTATTAGTTTATGAAAAAAGCACTTAACCTTGGAGTAATCGGAATAGATCATGGTCATATTTTCGATATGCTAGATGAAATGATCAAAGAAGGTTGTAGTTGTAATTCTTTTTGGACAGATGGGGATCCTTTAACTCTTCAAGAATTTAATAAAAAATATCCAAATATTAAAAGAAAAGAAAATAAAGAGGAAATATTAAATGACTCATCTATTGATATGATTTTAATATCTTCAATCCCTATAGATAGAGCAGGTCATTCAATAAATGTCTTAAAAGCTGGGAAAGATGTTATGGTAGATAAGCCTGGATGTACTACCTTAGATCAATTAAATAATTTAAAAAAAACTGTTAAAGAAACTGGAAAGATATGGTCTGTAAATTTTTCTGAAAGATTTCACGTTGCTGCAGTTGCTAAAGCTGAAGAATTAGTCAATGAGGGAAAAATTGGTAAAGTAAAGCAAACGATTGGTACAGGTCCCCATAGACAAGGTAACTATGAAAGACCTGACTGGTTTTATAATCGTCAAAGTTATGGAGGAATTATTACCGATATTGGTTCTCACCAAATTCATCAATTTTTGGTTTTTACAAACTCAAATGAGGCAAAAATCAACCATGCATTAGTAGAAAATACGACAAAGAAAGATATGCCTGGTTTTCAAGATTTTGGTGAAGTGAACCTTACTGGTAATGGTGGGCATGGTTATATTCGTCTGGATTGGTTTACTCCAGATGCCCTTCCAACCTGGGGTGATGGCAGATTGTTAATCCTTGGAGACAAAGGTTTTATTGAAATAAGAAAATATACAGATTTAGCAAAATCGGAAAAGGGTAATCATTTATTTTTAGCAAATAATGATGAAGTAAAACATATTGATTGTTTTAATATTAAACTACCCTACTTTAGAAATTTAATTAACGATGTTTTAAACAGAACAGAAACTGCATGTCCACAAGATCTTACTTATCTTTCTATGGAACTTGCTATTAAAGCTCAAGAGCAAGCAGAAAAAAAATGAAAAAATATCAAGTAGCAATAATTGGAACCAATATAGGAGCAAAACATTTTGAAGATTTTAAAAAAGTATCTGAGAGATTTAATATTCATACATTATGTGGTTTAACTCGGGAGGCTATTGATAAAATATTACAATCAAATACTGATACAAAAGTTTCTCTAAATTTTGATGACGTATTAAAAGTTAAAGAAATTGATATCATTGATATTTGTCTCCCACCCCATTTACATTTTTCTGCTTGTAAAAAAGCTATGGAAGCTGGAAAGCACGTGATTTGTGAAAAACCATTAGTTTCAAGTCTTAAAGAAGTAGATGAGCTAGAAAAGATCAGTAAAGAAACGGGTAAAATTATTTTCCCTGTATTTCAATATCGATATGGTCTAGGATTTTCAAAATTAAAAGCATTAATCAAATCTGGTTTAGCAGGAAACCCTTTGGTTGCTTCTTTAGAAACTCATTGGAATAGAGGTAAAGATTATTATTCAAAACCTTGGAGAGGAACTTGGGAAGGTGAACAAGGTGGAGCAATTTTAAGTCACTCTATTCATATTCATGATTTAGTGAGTATGATCTTGGGGCCTGTTTCAAATGTTTTTGCAAAATTAACAACTAAAGTAAATAATATTGAGGTTGAGGATTGTGCTGCCCTTTCTATTGAAATGGAAAACGGCACATTAGTTACAAGTTCAATTACATTGGGTGCAGCAAATGATACGAGTAGACTTCGATTTTGTTTTGAAGGGTTAACAGCTGAGTCTGGTGCATCACCAGATAAACCATATAATCCAGCTGATGATAAGTGGGACTTTTTACCAAGAGCTCCTATAACTCAAGCTCAAATAGATGAAGTGTTATCAACAGTAAAAGAACTAAAATCATGGTATGCAGGTATGTTTGATGAAATTGCAAATAAACTAGATGGATCTTCAAGTGATGAAGTAACTTTATCAGATGCTAGAAAATCTCTAGAATTTGTAACCGCTGTGTATGATTCTTCTAGACAAAATAAGAATATTAAACTTCCAATCAATAAAGATAATCCTTTATATAATTCTTGGTTACCTTTAAATAATTAAACATGGCAGATTCAAATAAAGCACCAAACGATTTTTTTGATAATTGGAATAAAATCCAATCAATGTCATATAAAAATGTCATTGAACTACTTGTGAAGAGAAGTAGTGAAAAAAAGATATTAGCTTTAATTCAATTTGAACTAGATCAATTTTCAGAAAATGTTCAAAAGGATTTAGCTATTTCTGAAACAAGTTCTTTCTACCAAGAAATATCCAATCTTTTTAAAGATTCAAACTGGTGGTCAACTGCTACAGTAACTGATGCTTGTAAATATTATTTAAACTGTGCAAGAAATAATATTTCTTATTTTGAAAACTATGTTGAAGCAGATAGTGATTTGTCTCAAAATCAAAAAAATGAGATATTTGCCTTATATCAATTATGTACTTTATTCGTTTCTTGGAATGCTATTAAAGACAAACAAATTAGAGAAATTATAGATATTAGAAAAAGTTTATTTTTAAGATAAATTAAATTTAATTACTTATTAAAATATGACTCTAATTGAAATAGTAGCTTTAATAATTTTTTTGTTTCCTTTGGCTTTTAGCCCAGGACCTGGGAACATGTTCTTTGCAGCTAATGGAGCTAGATTTGGTTTTGCTAAAACTTTAACAGCAAATTTTGGTTATCATCTTGCAACTATCATAGTTACTTTTCTTATAGGTTTTGGTTTTAATATATTTTTTTCATTTATTAATGATCAATATCAATACATTCAGATAATTGGATCATTATATGTAATCTATCTTGCCTATAAATTCTTCAAGGCAAGCACATATGAAAATAACAATCAAAATTTAAAATGTACTTTTGTTGATGGAGTTATACTTTTAGTATTTAACCCAAAAGCTTATGTGATAATTTCTTTAATGTTCACAATCTTTTTAGACGGTTCTCAAAGCTTGATGAGAATAATTTTAATCAGCACAATTTTTACAGTTAATAACTGTGTGTCATTTACTCTGTGGACATTATTTGGTGACTTACTAGGTGCAAAATTTAGAAATGAGAAATATTCAAAAATATTAAATAAAATCTTCTCATTATCTTTATTCTTGGTTGGTATATGGATGCTTACTATTCAAATTTAAAAAAAAAAAATATAAATTTTACACTAAACCCAATTTTCATTATTAAATTTTCCTAATTGCTTCTGTCTCATTATAATTATAAGACCACTTATAACAATCATTACAGCACCTAGATAAGTATTATATTCTGGTGTCTCGTTAAAAAAGAAATATCCATATAAAATTCCCCAAAGTATTGCTGTGTACCTGAAAGTTGATGTAACAGAAACTAATGCAGCTTTAATTGTTAATACTGAGAAAATATAACCAAAAGATAAGAAAAAAGCTGAAATAATTAAGATAATACTTTGTTCTAAGTTAAATGAATAAAATTTATAAATAGAAAGAACTCCAAAAAATATTGTCACCACCAAACAAGTAATAAATGCTATTTGAAGACTGTTGTGTTCTGTTTTTATATTTTTAGTTACTAAATCTCTTATTGATAAAAAGATTGCAGAAAGAAGTGGAAATATAAAATAATAACCAAATTTTAATTCAGCAGGATTAATGACAATTACAACACCTGTAAAACCTATTAAAACCGCACTCCATCTTTTCCATTTAACTTTTTCATTTAAAAATAATGCTCCAAAAGTTGTCATTATGATTGGGGCTAAACTCAATAAAATATAAACCATTGCAAAAGGTAATTTTGCAACCCCTATAAAAAAACCAACAGCAGCTAAAGCTTCTAAGATTCCTCTTAAAGTTAGTTTGTTTGAAGAAAATATTATTCTTAAATTAAATTGGTTTTTAATACTTAAAAATATTCCTATAAATATTAGACAACAAATTCCTCTTAAAAAAATTATCTGATTTAAAACTGCTAGCTCATCAAAGCTTTGATAAATATATTTAACTAATGCATCATTTGTAGCAAAAGAAAATTGTGCAATAACCATATAGAGGATACCAAGTATTTCATTATTCATTTTTCTTTTAGGCATAAGTTAGGTTTATCTGAAATTGTTATAAAAAAGATATCGCTTATTATATTTTAATCAATCATTCAATCTTATTAAGCCTTGCTCCAATAGTGCTCCAATGACATTGGTTCTTGACTAAGATTTGATTTGATTCAATAAGAGTACATAATAGAAGAATTGTATAATTTAAATGATGATGAGTTTAACAAACAACAAGAACAAGGAGTTTCAAAGAGATTAGGAAATTAATAAAGTTTATGCTACGTAAAATTTTTCTATCTTTATCTATCTTACTATCTTTGTTTATGTTAACAGGATGCACTTCAATGGATAATTTCTCAAAAAAATTAGGATATAGCAAAGTATACACTGAGATTATAATTCAGGCAGAACCAGAGGATGTATGGGCTGTTATAACAGACACATCAAGTTATAAAAATTGGAACCCTGTAATTGTTAATGCAGTTGGTGATTATGGTAAAGGTGCTAAGATTGTGAACACTGTGGTTGAAAAAGGAAAGAAGCCAACCAAAATCAAATCAAAGGTAGTTAAGTTTGAACCACCTTTTCATCTTAATCAATTTGGTGGTTACAGAGGTATCATAACTTTTGACCATCACTATATTCTAGAAAAGGTAGAAGAAGGTACAAAGGTTATTCAAAAAGAGGAGTATACAGGATTTTATGTAAACTTTTGGGATAGCTCTTGGGTGGAACCTGCTTACAATCAAGTGAATGAAGCGTTGAAGAAAGAAGTTTTGAGAAGAAAATAAAACACTTATGCGTTTAAATATCCAACAAGTAATGAAATAAAAGCACCTATGTGAACAACCATTATTGCTTTATCTTTCCACATAACTCCAACTGCAAACCAAAGAAAAATCCCTAAAAAAAATAAATAAACATTATAGGGAGTCATATTTAAACCAGTCATCCCGTAACCAATTAATTGAATGATAGTTGCTATCCATTTTACATAATCCACTAATTTTATTTTATTTATGATTAACTATGTATACTTGCTTATGATATATGGTAATAAAATTTAAACATGACTTTATTATTCAATGAAGCACACCCTATACCACTTCATGCTATTATGGCAATGATTGCTATAATTTTAGGTGGCATTCAACTTTCTATGAAAAAAGGTGGACTAATTCATAAATTGTTAGGTCGTATATGGGTAGGCATAATGCTGATTGTGGCAATAACTTCTTTTTTTATACATGAAATAAAATTATGGGGTGCTTATAGCCCTATACATTTATTGAGTTTGTGGACAATTTTCTCTCTTGGTCTTGGAATTTACTTTGTAAGAGTTGGTAATATTAAACGTCACAAACAAGTAATGATCACTTTATATTTTTTTGCTTTAATTCTTACAGGCTTTTTTACTTTTATGCCTGGACGTGTCATGCATCAAATTTTAGTTGGATGAATAAAGAAAACGCAAGTAAACTCTGGAAAATTATTCAAGAAGCTGGCGATTATTTAGTGGGTCAATTACCTGACCACCCAAATCACCCCAAAGGAAGAAACCCCTATGCTCATGTAGCAATTTGTGTGAAAAGCAAATTTAATGCAAGTTACAAAGATATACCTGATGAACAATATGATGAAGTGATTAAATATATTGAGTTTTTAAAAGAAAATCCTAGTTAGCTTTAATCGTATTTAACAATTCATCGACATCACTATCTTTAGTATTCCATGCAGCAACTAGTCTTACCGCTTTACCATCTAATTCATCCTCATTCATTTTGTACCCTTCTGAATTTAGATATTCAATTTTTTCTCTTGGAAATTTAGCAAAGACTTCATTTGCTTCGGTTGGATATGCAATTTCAATATCATTATGTTTTGACAAACCATCACTTAACTTTTTACCCATTTTATTTGCGTGTTTTGCATTTCTTAACCAAACATCATTTGAGATATATGCATCTAACTGCGCAGAGACAAATCGCATTTTAGATAATAAATGCCCTGCTCTTTTCATTAAAAAAGCAATGTCTCCTACTAAATCTTTCTTAAAAAAGATAATTGCTTCAGCAGCTAAACATCCATTTTTCGTTGCTCCAAATGACAATACATCAACCCCTGATTTCCAAGTCATTTCAGCAGGGGTTACATCTAAAGATACCAGTGCATTTGCAAATCTAGCTCCATCCATATGTAAATTTAAATTATGTTTATGAGTGATTTCTGCAATTTTTTTAATTTCTTCTAATTGATAAACCTCACCTGTTTCACACACTTGAGTAATACTAACTGATGAAGGTTGCGTATGATGAACAATCCCTTTTCCACCAATCGATTGATCCAACTCCTCTGCAGTTATTTTTCCCATTACTCCATTTAGGGTAACCAATTTTCCTCCTCCTGTATAAAATTCAGGCGCACCACATTCATCGGTATTTATATGAGACATCTTATGGCAATAAATATTTCCATAAGAAGGTGTCATTGTAGATAATGCTAAAGCATTAGCTGCAGTACCAGAGGCAGTAGGAAAAACAATTACTTCTTTTTCAAAGATTTCTGAAAACTTATCTTGTAATTCAGTTGATATTGGGTCATTCCCATAAGGTGTGCTATCCCCTTCATTGGCTTTTAAAATTGCATCTAGTACTTCAGGACAAGCACCAGCAACATTATCAGAAGCGAATTTAACTCGCTCTCTTTTAATTTTAATTTTTGCCATAATTATTGTTTTGGAAAGTAATCTTTCAGTTCGCCTTCTCGGTAAACATCCGCAGTACAACAATGTAAACCTCCACCAAAAGCGTATGCATCTCTAAGTTCTACGGGTATAACTTCCATTCCTAATTTATCTAATTGTTCAGCTTGATATTTTTCGCTTTTTTCCACACATACAGTTTTAGGATCCAAAACTAAAACATTCATTGATAGCCAAGTTGATGAATAACATAGTGGAGGTGGTTCATTATGTGCTGGTTGTGCACTATCTACAATTTCCCAACCATTATCTTCAAAAAGTTTTCTTTGTTCCTTAGGTAGTCTTCTTTGTGGATTATTGATAATTAAACCTTCTTTAATTGGAGTAAAAGTTGCATCAATATGAATTGGATAAGGATCACCTGGGAAGTTAACTGCATGAACTCTGTGATCTTTATAATGTCTCTTTAGCCAATCAATTCCTTTTAAATTTGTTGTAAAACCATGTTGAACAACTAAATCTTTACCAAATCTTAATACGTCTGCTGCATCAAATAATGGTTCTTCTTCAGTAGTTACAAAATATTTTTTTTCAGTCCACTCTAGTCTTTTTTGAACACCTATTTTATCTGATAAATAATCTTTTCTATAATCTGCATCTGTTAATCTTGGCTTTGGAGCAGACTCGTGTCTCATATTAGGATCTTGATTATAATAATCTTTTAGAAGTGGTCGGTAACATAAATATTCAAACCAACGACAACGGTAACTCATTGTAGCTTCTAAAATTTCGTTTCCTACTGTTAACAAAACATCTCTTGGAGGCATACAGCCAAACATGGTTTCTGCTTCCCAATCTGGAGTAGATGTTTTTTGATTAAAATCTATTGGTGTTGGTCGATCAACTTTAATGCCTCTTTTTTGAAGCATGTATGAAAAGTTGTCTAATAATTCATTTGCTTTATCGACTGTGTCTTTAGTTCTTGGACCAAACTGACCTCGCATATCACTATCTTCAGGAACTTTTGCATCCAAAGCAGGCTCTGGTGCTGGTATACAAGTGCCATCCGCTCTACCAACAATTACATGTTTTAACGGATCCCACTCGTTCCAACTATTAACAATAGTTTTGTTCTCGCTCATAAAGATTAGTTTTTTATAATATTATGCTCAGGACCAAAAGGAAATTTTGTAATATTCTCTGCTCCATCTTTACCAATCACCAAAATATCGTGTTCTCTATATCCACCTGCGCCAGGATTACCTTCTGGGATCATGATCATTGGCTCCATCGACACGACCATATTTTCTTCAAGAACAGTATCAATATCTTCTCTTAATTCTAAACCAGCTTCTCTTCCATAAAAGTGTGAAAGCATACCAAATGAATGTCCATAACCAAAAGTTCGATACTGAAGATAACCAAGCTCAGCAAATAATTCATTTAGCTCATGACAAATATCAGAACATTTAACACCTGGTTTAATTAATTCTAATCCACGTTTGTGAACTTTAACATTTGCCTCCCAAGCTTTAAGTGAAGCATCATCAGCATGATCCAAAAACAAAGTTCGCTCCAATGCAGTGTAGTATCCTGAGATCATAGGAAAAGTATTTAAAGACAAAATATCTCCTTTAACTAATTTTCTATTAGTTTTTGGATTGTGAGCTCCATCTGTATTGATACCCGATTGAAACCATACCCAAGTATCCATGTACTCTGCGCCTGGATAACTTTTAACAATCTCTCTTTCCATTCTATCTCTTGCTGCTATTGCTACTTCAATCTCCGTATTATTTTCTCTAATATTTTTAACTATTTCTTCACCACCAATGTCTGCAATTCTTGCACCATTTCTAATGATCTCTATTTCTTCGTTTGATTTAATCATTCTAAGTTTCATTAAATCTTTTGAAACATCACTAAATACTGAGAAAGTAAAAATAGACCCTATTTTTTCTCTCATATCTAACGTGACATGATCATTTTCAATTCCAATATTTTTTGGAGGCTCATCTCTTCCAATAATTGAAACAATGGCTCTTAAAAAATTATCCCTTTTCCAATCAGTATAAATAACATTATCACAATGCGATCTACGCCATGGTTGACTTGCATCAATGTTAGCTGAAATTGTTGAGATTTTATTTTGAGTGATCACACATCCGTATGGTCTACCAAAAGAACAATAAATAAATCCGGTGTAATATGCAACGTTATGCATAGATGTTAAGATAATCATATCTAAATTATTTTTATCCATCACTGATCTAAGTTTACTTACTCGATTGTTATATTCTTTATCGGTAAATGGTAATTTTACTTTTTCACCATTTTTAAGTTCAAAAAAATCTGGTCGTTCCATATTAATTTAATGCTATATATCTTTTGTTCCATCTCATTATCAAACTGTAATAAAATATAGATACAAAAAGAAAAAAGCCTCCGATTATAGTGTTTGTGGATGGTACTTCATTAATACCAAATAATGGCAACCAAACCCAAAAAATTCCACCTACAACTTCAGTTAAAGATAATAAAGTCAGTTCTGCTGCTGGTATCGCTTTAGATCCAATTGAATATAAAATTAAACCAAAACAAACTAATGTCCCATGCAAAGAAAACAAAGCTCCGTTGTAGCTAGATGAAAAGAAAACTAAGTCTTTTGATAAAATCATAATTGTTGCAAATACAAAACAAAAGAAACCTGCAAAAGCTACCGTTGTGAATTTTGGTGTTTCATTTCTCCATCTAAGTGTTACAGAAAAAACTGAGAAACCAATTGAGGAAGTTAAACCAAATACAAAACCAATTAATGATTTTTCACCGGTGTTTCCAAGTGCCATAATAATGATACCAACTGTTGCAATTATTATTGATATCCACACATTGAGAGAAATTTTTTCTTTTAAAAATAAAAATGCCAATAATGCCGTAAAAAAAGGCATTGCAGCTAAACAAAGCAAAGTAACAGCAGCACTAGTATTTGTAATTGAATAAATAAATGTAATCATAGCGATCCCCAAGCCAGATCCACCGATTACTCCAGATAAACCTATTTTATAATAGTTTTTATAAAAATTTTTTCCTTCCTCGAAAAATAAATAAAGATTTAATAGGATGAAAATTGTTAAACCTCTGCCAAAAATGTACTGCCAAGGTGCCAATTGAGGATTATCCATGTATCGAACCACTAATGGGCCAAACGACCATAGTAGACCTGCAAAAAGTACAACAGGAATGGCTATTCTTGGATTTCTCAACTCTAACATAATGAGAAATCTAATTGTAAATAGAATTTTCTACAACAAAAATACGTTTCTAAAGTAAATTTTGATTTGAAAGGTTGGGGAAAAAGCAATCAACGATATCCCCTTTTTTAAATTTTGATTTACCTGCTGGTAACAAAACCCAAATATTTGATTTTACAAATGATTTAATTCTAAAAGACTCTTGACCTTTTAAAATTTCAACATTTATTTTTCCATTTTTAGTTGTGCTTAATTGACTCTTTACAAATCTTGTGAAATTCTTTTTTTTATCAAAACCATTTGTCAAAATAGCTTTTATTGATTTTTCTTCTGATAATCCTAAGGCATTTAAAATATATGGAATTACAAAAAATCTAAAACATGCAGCTGAAGAAATTGGATTTCCAGGGAGTCCGAATATCGCCTTTTCTTTCCCTTTAATTTTTGCAAACATTATTGGTTTTCCTGGCCTTATTGCAGCACTTTTAAAGTAGCTTGATAACTTAAATTTTTTAACAACATCAGGTATAAAATCAAACTTACCAGCAGACACTGCACCTGACGTAATAATAATATCATCGTTAGATTTAATTAATTTATTTATTTTTTGTTTAAAAATATTTTGATGATTATCTCTTAATATGCTTCCACTTTTAAAATTAAATAAAAAATTTTGATTTAAGTTTTTAATATAATGTGTGTTAGAATTTCTTACCATCCAATTTGGAATATTGTCTTTGTTTGATATTTCGTTTCCAGTTGAAAAAAATAATATATTAATTCTTTTTTTTACTTTAATTTTTTTAATGCCTAAACTTTTAAAAGCTAAAATATGGTTTGGTTGAACAATTGTATTTTTTTTTATTACAACCTCTCCTTTTCTATAATCTGAACCTGCAAACCTAACGTGATCAAATTTTTTTATTTTCTGGTTGATTAAAATATATTTTTTATTAGACGCAAAAATTATTTGCTCTATAGGAATAATTGTATCGAAACCCTTTGGAATAATTCCTCCAGTCATTATTTCGGCAGTATCAAATTTTTTTATCTTTTTATTAAATGGTTTCATTCCTGCCGCAATTGAACCAATAATTTTAAATTTTTTCGGGAATTTTTTTTTTAATCCATTAGTATCTTTTGAATTAATTGCATAACCATCAAATGCAGCGTTATTCCCTGCTGGATAATTTATATTAGAATAAATATTGGTAGAAACTACTCTATTTAAGGAATTTATACTCTTTATAGTTTTGTCTTTGATTTTAATTTTGGCTTTTTTTAAAATTGTCTTTGATTTTTCGTAACTAATCATTTTTGAATATTTCTTCAGCTTTTTTTAAATCTTCTTTTGTATTTATATTAAAGAAAGGATCATTATTTGAAAACTCCATATTAATTATTTTTACCCCAGTATTATTAGCCCACTGCTCTACTTTTCTTTCTCCATTATTTAGATCCTTCTCTAACTTATCTAATAAATTAATCGACCATAAGCCAAATATATTGTGTCTTGTGTTATTTGACTTAATGAAAAATAAATCGCTTTCATTGAAATTAATATTTTGAATAAAATCTTTTAATATTTGTCTCTTAAAAAAAGGTGTATCAACAGGGAAAGTTGCTATCCATTTGTAGTCTTTTTGAATTTCTTTTATCCATTTCATAGCTGATAAAACTCCACCTAACGGACCAAGACCTTTTTCATAATCTTCGATTATTGAAATTTTTTCTGAGTTATGAAAACTAATTTTATTATTTGATACTATTAAGAGTTCTTTGAATTCATCAATAATTTCAGTCAACATGTGATCAATTAAGAATTTACCAGCTAACTTTACTTGAGATTTATCTTCTCCAAACCTTTGTGACTTACCGCCTGCTAGCACAGTGCCTAAAATATTGTTATGATCCATCTATAAAATATAAAACATTCAAAGTTGAATTAAAGAAATTAAATGGATTTAAGAATTTTAGAAATAGCAGCCCATACTGAAAATAATAAAGTTGTTGAAAACTACACTCATAAGTCAAAACACAAAAATCCATTATGTGGTGATGAGATGGAAATCAGCTTAATTGTTAAAGATGAGGTTGTAAAAGATATGGGTTATCAGTGTAAATCGTGTGTTTATTGTCAGGCATCAGTCAGTCTATTATCCAGAAAAATTAAAGAAAAAAAAGTTGATGATGTTAAAAAATTTATAAAAGTTGGTGAGCAACTTTTTGAGGATGCAAAAGTAAGTATGGAAAAACATTGGAAAGACTTTAAAGAAATTTTAGATAAAAAAAATCTTTCAAGGAAAGAATGCTTGCTTTTACCTTTAAGAACTATTGCGAAAGCATTAAAAATATAAATGATCAAAATTACAAAACCCTTATTGCAAAAAGCATTACTTGCAGGTTTTTTTTCTGCGTTTACAATTGGTGTGCTAACAGTCCTTACTTATAAAAGTACACTAGGATATTTTATTGCAGCCTCATTCGGTTCCTCAATGGTTTTACTATTTGGTTTTCCTGAAAGCCCATTTGCACAACCAAAAAATGTTTTTTTTGGACATTTGGTAACTGCTTTAGTAGGAGTAATTTTTGTAAACTATATTCCGCTACCTATTTATATCAATATTACAATTGCTGTTGGAGCTGGAGTTTTTTTAATGATTTTATTTAATATTGTTCACCCACCTGCTGGTGGAAATCCAATTATAGTTATTATTGGAAGTGCCTCTTATGATTATTTAATTAATCCAATAATTTTTGGTTGTATAATTATATTGTTATTAGCAATTGTAATTAACAAATATTTATTAAAAAAAAACTATCCACTAAAATAATTAATGAATTCCGAATACAAAGTTTTAAAATACTCGTCTAATAAGTTTGAGAATATAGATGATTTAATTTCAATTGAAGAACCATTGGAGATTTCATTAAAATATAAAGAATCTGATAAATGGATAAATCAAAGTTTATCTATAACTATGAGAACTCCAGGTGATGATGAGGATCTTGTAAGAGGATTTTTATATAATGAACAAATTATAACAAATATTAGTGATATTGATTCAATAGAAAGTTATGGAGATAAAGTTGGTCAATATAATATCCGAAATAAAATATTAGCAACTTTAAATAATTCTAAAAATATAAATATTTCAAAAATAAAAAGAGACTTTTTAACTAATTCCTCATGTGGTGTATGTGGAAAATCTTCTCTTGATGCTCTTGAAATAATTAAAAAAAATAAAACAAATCCATCAGAGCCTAAAATCAAAAAAGAGGTAATTGTTAAATCACCAGATATATTGAGAGAAGGCCAATCAGAATTCAGTAAAACAGGTGGAATTCATGCAAGTGGTCTTTTTACTAGTAATGGAGAATTGGTTGCTGTCAGAGAGGATGTAGGAAGACATAATGCTCTAGATAAACTTATTGGTTGTGCATTAAAGAACAATCAAATTGATCCGAAAACCCAATTTATAACATGCTCAGGTAGACTAAATTTTGAATTGGTTCAAAAGGTCTTGATGACGGATATAGGTATAATGATAGGTGTTGGTGCGCCAACTAGTCTTGCCATCGATTTAGCGAATAAATTTGACATTACCCTTGTTGGTTTCGTAAAGAGGGACAGTTTTAATATTTACACAAATAACAAAAAAGTTATTGTGGGCTAAATTAATAAAAGGGTATTTGTGTCAAAAAATATAAGTAATTTATCAGGCAGAATAGGCTTAAAAGACAACCTATTTAAGCAAATCTCAGAAAATACCTTAAGCGATAATCCACAAGATATTAAAGAAATTGCCAAAAAACATAACCTAGGTGTTTCAACTCTCCATGGCGCAGAGTCTTTTTATGAATTTTTAAGACCCTCTCATAGAGAAAAAAAAGCTTATGTTTGTAACGGTAGTGCATGCATGTGTGCAGGCACTCAAGACAAATTAAAAGATAAACTAAAAGAAAAACTAGGTGATGATAAAGTTGGAGAAATGTTCTGCTTAGGTCATTGTTACGAAAACCATGCATTTCACTACGATGGAGAAAATTATGCTGGCAAAGATATAGAAAAAATTGACCAAATAATTAAAGGTGAAGAAATAAAACAAGATAAGTTTTTCTCTAAAAGTTATGCAACAACAAGTTTTTTAATGGACGACAAATTATCCTCAACAGACCAATTTAAAGATCAATTAAGTCAATTTTTAAAAACGGATAAAAAAGAAATAGTAAAATCATTATTAGATTCAAATTTAACAGGAAGAGGTGGAGCAGGTTTTCCAACAGGAATGAAATGGGATTTCTGTAGTAAAGCAAAAGGAGATAAAAAATATGTTATCTGTAATGCAGATGAAGGTGACTCTGGTGCTTTCTCAGATAGATATTTATTAGAGGACCAACCTTTAAAAGTTATTTTTGGAATGGTGATTTGTGGTTATGTGATAGGAAGTAATGAAGGAGTTTTATACATAAGAGGTGAATATCCTAAATCTATTGAAGCAATTAATGGCTGTATCAATGAACTTAAAAAATTAAATTTACTAGGTGAAAATATTTTAGGAACCGATTTTTCTTTTGATCTTGGAATTTGTATAGGACAAGGTGCTTATATTTGTGGAGAAGAAACAGCTTTGATTGCATCTATTGAAGGAAGAAGAGCTGAAGTAGATGTAAGACCTCCCTTCCCTGTTACCGAAGGGTTATATAAAAAACCAACTGTAGTTAATAATGTTGAAACATTGGCTGCTGCAACTGGAATTTTATTAAATGGATCAGAAAAATTTTCTTCGGTTGGAAATAAAAAATCAGCTGGAACAAAATTAGTTTGTTTAGATAGTTTTTTTAACAACCCAGGTGTTTATGAAATTGATATGGGTACACCAATGAAAAAAATATTTAATGAAATTGGTGGTGGATACAAAGAACCTGTTAAAGCATTTCAAATAGGAGGCCCATTAGGTGGTGTTGTTCCTTTAAGTGAAATAGAAAATTTAAATTTGGATTTTCAAGAGTTCACAGCAAAAGGTTTTATGTTAGGTCACGCAAGTGTAGTTAGTATTCCAAAAGATTTTCCAATGGCTGAATATATTCATCACTTGTTTGAATTCTCAGCAGAAGAATCGTGCGGGAAATGTTTCCCAGGAAGACTTGGATCTTACAGAGGTAAGGAAATGTTTGATCAAGCTAAGAAGAAAACAGCTAAAATTCCTTTAAAATTACTTGAAGAATTGTTGGTTACTATGCAAAAAGGATGCCTATGTGCACTTTGTGGAGCAATCCCAACTCCAATTCAGAACATCCTAAAATACTTTGGTGATGAAATGAAAAATGATATGGTGAAAGATAATTAATGAGCTCAGAAAAAAGAAAAATTGCATATATTGATGGAAAACCATACGAAATTGGTCCTAAACACACATCTATTTTAAAATTTGTAAAAAGCTATGTAGGTGAAAAAAAAGTACCTACTTTATGCGATGATCCAAACCTAGCTCCTTATGGTGCTTGCAGAGTTTGCTCTGTAGAAGTTGCTTTAGAAAAAGATGGTCCTACAAGAGTTGTTGCATCTTGTCATACTCCAGTTGCTGAAAACCAACATATCTTTACTTCAAATGAAGCTTTAACAAGTCTAAGAAAAAATATTGTTGAATTAGTTTTAACTGACCATCCAATGGAATGTGATACTTGTGAGGTAAATAATAATTGTGAATTACAAACAGTAGCAAACGATCTAGGAGTTGCTGATCACAGATACAACAGTCCTAAACAGCATAAAGGCATACCAAGAGATACGTCTCACGATTACATGAGAATGAACTTAGATAACTGTATTAATTGTGGAAGATGTGTCAGAGCTTGTGATGAAATTCAAGGTTCATTTGTATTAACAATGAGTGGAAGGGGTTTTGAATCTAGAATAACAACTGATAATGATATGATGTTTGGAGATAGTTCATGCGTATCTTGTGGAGCATGTGCGCATACATGTCCAACAGATGCTATTTCAGATGTTTTTCAATCTAAATCTGCAGCTGTAGATAAAAAAGTTAGAACAACTTGTTCATACTGTGGTGTTGGATGTAATTTAGAAGCATCAATAAAAGATGATAAAGTTGTTGCAATAGATACTCCAAAACAAACAGAGGTAAACGCTGGTCATACATGTATTAAAGGAAGATATGCATTTAGTTTTTATGATCATCCAGACAGATTAAAAACACCTTTAATTAAAAGAAATGGAAAGTTTGAAGAAGCTTCGTGGGATGAAGCTTATGATTTTATTAAAAAAGAAATGAACAGAATTACAAAAGATAACGGTCCAGATGCCTTTGCTGGAATTTCTTCTGCAAGATGCACGAATGAAGAAAATTATGTTTTTCAAAAAATGATTAGAGCGGCTGTGGGAACTAACAGTGTAGATTGTTGTGCAAGAATTTGTCATTCACCAACAGCTTGGGGAATGCAACAAACTTTTGGGACTGGGGCAGCAACTAACTCTACAGAAGATATTTATCATGCAGATTTATTTTTGGTAATTGGAGCTAATCCAACTAACGCTCATCCTGTAACAGGTGCAAAAATAAAACAACAGGTCATGAAAGGCAAAAAATTAATTGTGCTTGATCCAGTTACAACTGAACTAGCAAAACTTGCTGATTATCATATTAAACTAAGACCAGGAACTAACGTTGCAGTTCTAAATATGATGTTGCACTTTATTATTAAATCAAAACTTTATAATGCAGATTTTGTTAGAGATAGAACTGAAGGTTTTGATAATTTCTTAAAAGAAATTGAAAGACAAGATGTTGATCATTTAGCAAAAGTAGCAGGTGTAGATAAACAATTAGTTAAAGAAGCAGCAATTGCATATGCTACTGCAAGAAATTCAATGGAGTTCCATGGTTTAGGAGTTACTGAACACGAACAAGGATCTAAAACTGTAATGTTAATTGCAGATCTAGCAATGATTACTGGAAACATTGGACGAAAAGGTGTCGGGGTTAATCCTTTAAGAGGTCAAAACAATGTTCAAGGTGCAGCAGATATGGGATGTCAACCACACCAAGGTGCTGGATATTTTCCTGTAGCTGATGAAAAGCATCAAGAATTCTACACAGAAAAATATGGAGTAACTCACCCAACTAAGCCAGGATTAAAAATTCCTCAGATGTTTGAAGCTGCAATAAACAAGGAATTAAAAGGTTTATGGATTATAGGGGAAGACATTGTTCAAACAGATCCTAATAGTGCACATGTAATTGAAGCTATGAACTCTTTAGAACTTTTAGTCGTTCAAGAAATATTTATGAGTGAAACAGCAAAATTAGCAACTGTTGTTCTGCCAGGTACAACGTTCTTAGAAAAAGATGGAACTTTTACAAACACAGAGAGAAGAATTCAAAGAGTGAACAGAGCTGTACCTCCTCTACCAGGCACTAAACCTGATGGATTAATTGTAACTGAGATGATGCAGAAATTGGGATTTGATCAGCCAACTTATGATGCAGATCAAGTTCTAGCAGAAATTGCTGATATCGTTCCTTTCTTTAAGGGTGTTACTAGAGAAAGACTTGGAAAATTTGGATTACAATGGCCAGTTCAAGAAGATGGAACTGATACAAAAATTTTACATACAGAAACATTTAAATTAGGTAAAGGCAGATTAAAAAACTTTGATTGGAAAGAGTCATCTGAAATAGAAGCTAATCAAAAAGACTATCCTTTGATTTTAACAACTAGTAGAGTTTTACAACATTACAATGCAGCAACAATGACTAGAAGAACAAAAAATATAAATATTGTTGATGAAGATGTTTTATTAATTCATCCTAAAGATGCGGCTTATAGAGATCTCAATACTGGTGATATTGGAAGACTTTATTCAGGTAGAGGTGAGGTTGCACTTAAAGTTGAGGTTACAGACAAAGTCAAAGAAGGAATTGTGTTTACTACGTTCCATTTCCCAGAACATATGGTTAATATGGTTACAGGTCATGGTAAAGATGAAGAAACAATGTGTGCTGAATACAAAGTATCTTCTGTTGAAGTACAAAAAATCTCCAATCAATTTAAAACAGAAGTTAAACCAAAAGAAAATCAAGCTGAAGTTAGTTAATTAAAATGACCATTGGTTGGCATTTTGATAATACCTATTCAAAGTTATCAAATACTTTTAAAGAAAATATTAAACCAACTCCTGTTCATGATCCTGAATTAGTAATTTTAAATGAGGAACTAGCCTCTACTTTAAATTTAGATTTTTCAAAAACGGACAAAAAAAAATTAGCAGAAATATTTTCTGGAAACTCCATACCGGAAGAAACTAATACTATTGCACAAGCATATGCAGGTCATCAATTTGGACACTTTACTATGTTAGGAGATGGTAGAGCAGTTTTATTAGGTGAGCATTTAGTAAACAATGATAATCGTTTTGACATTCAGTTTAAAGGTTCAGGAAGAACTTCTTTTTCTAGAGGTGGCGATGGAAGAGCAGCACTAGGACCTATGCTTAGAGAATATATTATCAGTGAAGCAATACATTCATTAAATATTCCAACTACTAGAAGCCTTGCTGTAGTCAAAACAGGAGAAAAAGTTGTAAGAGAAAATCTTTTACAGGGCGCTATATTAACAAGAGTTGCATCAAGTCATCTTCGGGTTGGAACATTTCAATACATAGCTGCAACTCACAACATTGAAAATTTAAATACTTTAGTCGACTACACAGTAAATAGACATTATCCGGAAATCAAAACATCAAATTCAAAAGCATTAGACTTGTTAAATCTTGTAATGGAAAAGCAATGCCAGCTAGTAATCAATTGGATGAGAGTTGGATTTATTCATGGGGTTATGAATACTGATAACATGGCAATTTCAGGTGAAACAATAGATTATGGTCCTTGCGCATTTATGGATCATTATGATCCAAAAACCGTATTTAGCTCAATCGATAAATTTGGAAGATATGCCTTTTCTAATCAACCGCCAATTACAAAGTGGAATTTAGCAAGATTTGCAGAATGTTTAATTCCTTTAATTGACAAAAATGAGGATACTGCAATTAAATTAGCAACAGATTTAATAGATAATTTCCAAAATATTTATGAAGATAAATGGTTAAATATGATGAGAGATAAACTAGGTCTATTTGGTGAGGATAAAAATGATAAAAAATTAATTAATGATTTGTTTAATTGGATGGAAAAAAATAAAGCAGATTACACAAATACTTTTTGTAATTTAATGGATATCAATTCTGATGAAATTTATAAAAATAATGACTTTATCGATTGGAAAAATCAATGGAAAAAGAGATCTGAGTTAAATAAATCAACTGAGGAAAAACAAAACAAACTTATGAAATTAAATAATCCAATTGTAATTCCTAGAAATCATAAAGTAGAGGAAGCTTTAGCTGAAGCAGACAAAGGTAGTTTAGATAAAATGAAAAAGTTATTAGCTATTTTAAAAAATCCTTATGACAATCATAATAATATTGAAGAATATCAATTGCCCGCTCCATCAAGCAATGAAAAATATAAAACTTTTTGTGGAACTTAATTTATAAAACGTAGGGCTCTGGTCTAGCGGTTTTACCCAAAACTCTCTCAACTGCAAAATCACTTATATCAATTGTTTGGTATGATCCTGTTGTGATTAATTCAGTTAAGGCTCTACCAATACCTGGTGCCTGCATTAATCCTCGGCCTGTAAATCCAGAAGCCATATAAACATTGTCATATTTCGGATGCTTACCAACAACTGCATTATTATCTAATCTATTACAATCATAATAACCTGCCCATCCACCAGTAAGCTTTAATTCTTCAAAGGCAGGTATTCTCTTTGCAAGAGCCGGCCAAACTAATTCCTCAAAATCATTCCAGGCTGGTTCCAAATCATTTGCATCAAATACAGAAATAGGTGATCCTGCTAAATATTCCCCTCCCTCTGGTCTCCAATAAACACCCGTTGTTAAGTCTCCACTTAGTGGCATCTCTTTTATATATGTTGGGCATTTTACTCTAAAGACGGTATGCTTTTGAGGAACAACAGGAATATCTTCTAACAATTCTTTTGTCCAACAACCAGCCGCAGAAACAATTGTTTTAGCATTTATTTCTGAAATACTTTTTACATCACCTTTAATAAATTCTGCTCCAAGCTCTATTGCTTTACTTTTAAGAGCGCTATGAAACATAAATGGATCAATCCATCCTTCACTTTGATTATCCGTATAAGTTGCTGTCTCTATTCCTTCGCTATTCACATAAGGGAAAACTTTAGATAATTCTGAACCTTTAATATTTTTTGTTCCTGCATCACATTCTTTATGATTTTCTAAAGCTTTGTATTGTTCTTCAGCATGTTCAGGACCAAACATTAAAAGATATCCATTGGTTACCATACTAGCTGTTGGGTTAGGGTTTTTTTCTGTTTTTAATAATTCTGGTATTTGAAAAATAAATTCTCTTGCAAATTTTCCTAATAAAATATTTTCTTTTTGGAAAAATTGTCTTCTAAAACCACCTAGAGATAATGGGAATGAGGCTGTTTTGTAAGTAGGGTCTCTTTCAATAACTTTTACTTTTCTTCCTTCTTTGGATAAAAAATAAGCAGTCGCCGCCCCTATAATTCCACCACCAATTACTACAACATCATCCATATCTAATTTAACATAATTAAGCTTGTATTCAGAATTATTGCAAAGCTACACCAAAGTAAATATGGAATCATTAGGTAGGCACTCAACATCTTGACGCGTTTAAACCTTAAAATAAGATTGATTATCAATGCTATTAGTATGATTAATACTAAAAGAGCCAAAACCATATTGTGAAAAACAAAAAAAACTACACTCCAAGTTGTATTGAATACTAAATGGATAAAATAAATATAAACAGTATTCATATCTCTATTTTTCGTATGCCAATAAAGCCATATTGCAACTGTCATCAATGTATACAAGGTGGTCCAAACAGGTCCGAATATCCAATCTGGTGGATTAAATGATGGTTTATTTAGTAATGAGTACCATGGCTCTTTAAAAGTAACAGTAGCTAAACCGCCAATCAATGAAGCAGAGAATGTAATAGCAAGAAACAATATAAATGTTAAAAATTTATTTTTAAACATGTTAGATATATACATAACAAAAAATGACTAAAAAAACTATTTGGATTACAGGCGGTAGTACTGGTATTGGAAAAGCTTTAGCAATTAAGTTTGCAAGTAAGGGATGGAATGTTGCTATATCTGCAAGAAGAGCTGAATTACTAAATGAGCTTTCAAATTCTTATGAAAATATTTCAGGTTTTCCTTTAGACGTAACAGATAAAGAAAAATGTAAAGAAGTATTTAATGAAATTAAAAACAAATATGAAAATATAGATATTTGTTTTTTTTCAACTGGAACATGGGATCCTAAAAAAGAAAAAGATATAGATGTCGAACAAATGGAAGATGTCTTTAAAGTAAATTTTTTTGGAACTGTGAATGGCATCAAAGCAGTTGAACAATACTTTAGAGATAAAAAAAATGGTATAATTACTATTGTTTCGTCAATTGCAGGATATAGAGGGTTACCTAATTCAACTGGATATGGACCATCTAAATCTGCATTAAATAACCTAGCTGAAAGTTTGTATTTTGATTTTAAAAGATACAATGTACGTGTTTGTTTAGTATCTCCTGGATTTATTAAAACACCTATGACAGATAAAAATGATTTTAAAATGCCTTTTTTAAAAACTCCTGAGTATGCTGCAGATCAAATTTATGAAGGTTTAGTTAACAAAAATATATTTGAAATACATTTTCCAAAATCACTTACAATTACATTAAAACTATTGAGTTTTTTACCAAGTAAAATTTATTTTGGTTTAGTTGGAAAACTAACGAAATATCAAAAAAAATAGTTAATCTTTTACAAATACAACTGTTAATTCAGCTACTTTAAAACCAAATTTAGTCATTGTTGCTCTATTAATTGCAACTCTATCATCTTGTTTAAAAATCCAATCGTCAAAAGTTATTTTTAATTCTTTGCCTTTAACCGGAACTAATAGAACATATTCAAATTTAAACGCTGGTCCGTAAGAATATCCTATTGCTTTACCCACAACATCTCCTGCTGTTCCTTCGTAATTATGCTCGTCAATTTTGTTTATTGTCCATTCTCGATCTTGAACTTCACCATCATCCCAATTAAATTTTTCTTTAAGAATTAATTGCTTTCCATCCCAGGTCCCATTTAAATCTGCAGAAAATTGTCTTGTAACTTTTCCTGATCTATTTTGCAGAACACCCCAAGCCTTAACATTTCCAGATAAGTATTCCTCAATAATTAATCTTGGTTCTTTGTTTTTAAAGTCTTCTGGTTTCATAGCGCTATTGTTTGAGCAACTTGTAATTAAGAATAATGAAATTATCAATGAAATTGACTTAATTATTTTTATATGTCGCATAAATATCTCCATTATTTTTATTTGTTTTGCATTGAAAATTGTATCAGATCAATATTTTTTGACTTAAATCCAGCCTCACAATAAGAAAGATAAAACTCCCACATTCTTTTAAATGTTAAGTCAAAACCTTGATTTTTTATTAAATCCCATTTTTTTAAAAAATCGTTTCTCCATATCGCCAATGTATTTGCATAATGATCAGCATAAGAAATATATGAGTTTATAGTCAAACCGTTATCAGAAACATAACGATTAATACTATTTTTATTAGGCAAAAAACCACCAGGAAAAATATATTTTTGAATAAAATCTTGTTTGTTTTTGTATCTATCAAACAATCTGTCATCGATAGTAATTGCTTGAATAGCTGCTTTACCGCCATCAGATAAGTTGGTTTTAATAGTTTTAAAATAACCTTCTAAATAATTTTGACCAACAGCCTCTATCATCTCTATAGAAGCGATTGAATTGTATTTACCTTTAAGATCTCTGTAATCTTTTATTTCAATATTTACTTTTTCGTTTAAACCACAATTAAAAATTCTTTCTTTTGCGTATTCAAATTGTTTTTTTGATATTGTAATACAGTCAAGTTTAACATCATATTTTTTACCTAAGTACTCAGCAAAACCTCCCCAACCACATCCTATTTCTAAAACTTTGTCACCATTATTTGGTTTAATTAGATCAATTAATTTTTGATATTTATTATTTTGAGCGTCAGAAAGATTTTTAGATTTATCATCAAAAATAGCACTAGAGTAAGTAAGTGTGTCATCTAACCAAAGAGAAAAAAAATCATTCCCAAGATCATAATGTTTAGCAATATTTTCTTTACTTCTGCTTTTTGTATTTTTTATTATTTTATTTTTTACAAAATTAATTATTGGAAAATCTAAAAGACCTGAGAATTTATATATTATTTTTATATTTCTTGCAGTTAATTCAATTAAGTTTGATAAGTTATCAGTTTCAAATTCACCTCTCATGTAGCTTTCGGCAAATCCAATACTGCCACCTCTAATTAAATTATAATTAAAATCTGGTTTTTTGATTGAAATATTTGCATGCAATTTTTCATTTGGATTTCCAAACTTTAAAACTTTTCCATCATGTGTAGTGAGCTCTAGATAACCATAATTTATTTTATTAAGAAATTTAAAAACTAATTTATCTGCAGCGTTATTTAAAAACATTAGTTTTCTACTGTTATATTATTTTTAATTTTAAATTTTTTCTTAATAAATTTAATTCCTTTAATCCACAATTTAAACGCTTCAAAATGTATCGCAGAGATAATTTTAAATGTCATTAAAGGGTGTTTTAGATAAGAATTCATTAAGTTTTTACTTGTCAAATCAGATCGTTCACCATCCTGAGATGCAAAAAGAATTTTTCCTTCTTGATCATATTGATCAATTACAACTGACAATTTCTGCTCTGGATTTAATATCCTAAAAAAATAATTACAATCCATTTCAATAAATGGTGAAACATGAAATTTCTTTGAACAATTATTTTGAATTAATTTATTTTGTCCCTCTACTTTAAAAACATATGTGTGTTGCTCACCAAATGTATTTTTAACTTCATATAAAATAGAAATTAAATTATCATTTCTATCATATACAAAAAAAATACTTAGTGGATTAAAAACATAACCAAATATTCTTGGATAACATAAAAGTTTAACTTTTATGTTATCTGTACTGATTTCGTTATTAATTAGATTTTTTTTTACCCACTCAAAAAGAGATGACCCATCACGATCACCATGATCTTTCTCATAAAAACTAATAAGATTAAATTTATTTAATGAAAAAAATTTTAATTTATCATTAAGCTCATTTAGCTCTGATAGATCTATAAATAATGAAAATACTTTATACTTAAAAGAATGTTCTTTTGGTTTAAATCTCTTATGGATTACATTTCCATTATATATACAAGAACTAATCATTAAGGTTTTTCAGCATTTCAATAGAAGATTTTATTCCATCTTCATGAAATCCGTAACCAAAATAACTGCCACAAAAAAGTAAATCTTTTTGATTTTGTATTTTAATAAGCTCTGATTGAGCATCTAATGCTTTTTGATCGTAATATGGATGTGTAAATTTTACTTTTCTCAATATTTTTTTCTCATCAATATTGAAGTAAGGATTTAGTGTTAAGAAAATATTTTCATCACACTTTAAATTTTGTAATAAATTTAACCAGTAGGTTATTGAATTTTTCTCTAAATTCTTGTCATCTATTGATGAATTCCAAGAAGACCAAGCTTTTTTATTCTTTGGCATGGCTCGCTGATCTGTATGTATGTAAGCTATATTTTCTTTGTAACTAAAATTCGAAAGAATATTTTTTTCATTTTCAGTTGGATTTTCAATTAACTGTAATGCTTCATCAGCATGTGTCGCTAAAACTACTTTATCATAATCGAAAAATTCGCTTTCTCCACCATAATATAAATCTAATCCTGATGATTTTCTTTTAACTCTTGTAACTTTGTAATTTTTGTAGTGTTCACCACTTATTTGAGAAAGTATTTTACTTACATAAGTTCTGCTTCTGTTAGTTACTGTGTACCACTGCGGTCTATTTTTTAATTTAAACAAACCATGATTTTGGAAAAATCTAAGAAAGAAACTAATCGGCATCTTGCTGGCTTCATAGGGAGGCATAGACCAAATTGCAGATACCATTGGTATTATATGATAATCAACAAATGTTTTTGATAATTTATTAATTTTTAAATATTCACCTAAAGTAATTTTATCATTTGATACATTTACTTGATCACTTTTTTTATAAAATTTAATGATATCAAAAAACATTTTTAAGAACTCTATGTTAAACAAATTTGATTTATTAGAGAAAATACCACTCAACCCTTTTCCACAATATTCAAAGTTTGTATTATCTACTGAAACTGAAAAAGACATATTGCTTTTTTCAATTTGAATATCATTTTCCTTAAAAAAATTAATTAAATTTGGATAAGTTTGAAAATTAAAAACAATAAAACCAATATCTACAGAAACTTTTTTTTCATCAAAAAAAATATCTATTGTATGTGAATGTCCGCCAAAATGATCTTCTCGCTCGAAAAGATCCACATGATGTTTTTTAGATAAATAATAAGCAGCACTTAATCCGGAAATACCTGAGCCAACAACAGCAATTTTCATTAATTATTATGCTGCATCTTCTTTAAACTCATCCATACTTGGACACGTACAAAAAATATTTTTATCTCCGTATACGTTATCAACTCTTGCAACCGGAGGCCAAAATTTATTTGCTTTTAAGAATTTTGCAGGATACGCAGCTTGCTCTCTTGAATATTTATGACTCCATTCATCTGTAGCTAATTCAATATCTGTATGAGGTGCATTTTTAATTGGATTATCAACTTTATCAAATTTTCCTGATTTGATCATATCTATTTCTGATTTAATGCTAATCAAAGTATCACAAAATCTATCTAGTTCGGACAAGCTTTCGCTTTCAGTTGGTTCGATCATCATTGTACCTGCTACTGGCCATGACATTGTTGGTGCATGAAAACCATAATCGATCAATCTTTTAGCTATGTCTTCTTCGGTAATGCCTGTTTCATATTTAATAGATCGAATATCAATAATACATTCATGGGCAACATTACCGTTTGAACCTTTATAAAGAATTGGGTAATGATCTTTGAGTCTATGAGCTATATAGTTTGCATTTAGTATTGCAATTTGAGTAGCTAATTTTAAACCTTCAGAACCCATCATTTTAATATACATCCAAGAAATTGATAAAATACTTGAACTTCCCCAAGGTGCTGCTGAAACTGCACCTATTCCTGTAGCAGGCCCACAGTCCTTAACAACTGGATGATTAGGCAAATAAACTTGTAAATGTCTTTTACACGCAATTGGCCCCATTCCTGGTCCTCCACCACCATGTGGAATACAGAATGTTTTGTGTAAGTTTATGTGACAAACATCTGGACCAAAATTTCCAGGTCTTGCTATACCAACAAGCGCATTTAAATTTGCACCATCCATATAAACTTGACCACCGTGTTTATGAATTAACTCACATATATCTGTAATTTTTTCCTCAAATACTCCATGAGTAGACGGATAAGTGACCATTAATGCTCCAAGATTTTCAGAATGCATTTCTGCTTTTTTCTTTAAATCCTCAAAATCAACATTTCCTTCTTTATCACAATCAACAACAACAACTTTCATTCCAACCATTTGTGCGCTAGCAGGATTGGTTCCATGTGCTGAGCTAGGTATTAAACATATGTTTCTATTTTCTTCGCCTCTATCTAAATGATATTTTCTAATAACCATTAATCCTGCATATTCGCCTTGGGCACCTGCATTTGGTTGAAGCGAAACACCAGAAAAACCTGTAATTGATCTTAGCCAATTTTTAAGGTCAGTGAATAAATCTCTATATCCTTCCATCTGCTCAATAGGTACAAATGGATGAGGCTCTGCTAATTCTCTCCACGAAATAGGTATCATTTCTGCAGTAGCGTTTAATTTCATAGTACATGAACCAAGTGCAATCATAGTTCTATTTAAAGCTATATCTTTATCTTCTAACTTTTTTAAATATCTAAGCATCTCAGTTTCTGAGTGATATGAATTAAAAACAGGATGTTCTAAATATTTTGAAGTTCTTAATAAATTTTTTGGTAAATTAGGTAAACTTACTGTTGGGTCTTCTTTTTTAATTGATTCAGCTGCATTAAAAATTTTCAACAATTGATTTACTCTATAAACATTTTTCTTTTCATCAAAAGAAACTGCCAACATTTCAGAATTTACTCTTCTAATGTTTACCTTTTGATCTAAAGCATTTTTATAAATTTGATCAGTTTTATCTTTTGTTACAATTGTAACTGTGTCAAAGAAATGATCTGAATAAATTTCATATCCAGATTGTTTCAATTTATCTGCAAAATTTTTAGCTAATTGAGAAACTCTCTCAGCAATAGTTTTTATTCCATCTGGTCCGTGGTAAATGGCATATGCGGCTGAAACAATTGCTAATAAAGCTTGGGCAGTACAAATATTACTTGTAGCTTTATCTCTTCTTATATGTTGTTCCCTAGTTTGTAATGATAATCTGTAAGCTTTGTTTCCATGTCTATCAACAGAGACTCCCACAATTCTTCCTGGCATTGATCTTTTGTATTCGTCTTTAGTTGCAAAGAAGGCTGCGTGAGGTCCACCATAACCCATTGGAATTCCAAATCTTTGAGAACTTCCTACAGCAATATCTGCTCCTAGTTCTCTTGGTGTTTTTAATTTAGCAAGCGCCAATAAATCACAAGCTAATATTGCTTTACCATTTTTTTTATGAATTTTACTAATTGCTTCACTAGGATCTTTTATATCTCCTAAAGTTCCCGGATATTGTAATATACCACAAACTAAATCTTCCTTTAATTGATCTAATACTTCATCTTCATTTCCGACAAGTACTTTTAATCCCATTGGCTCTGCTCTTGTTTGGATTACATCTATTGTTTGTGGATGACAATTTTCTGAGACAAAAACTAAATTACTATCTTTTTTATTTAATCTATGACTTAATCCCATTGCTTCTGCGGCAGCTGTTCCTTCATCTAACAAAGATGCATTTGCGATATCCATTCCTGTGAAATCAACAATCATTTGTTGGAAATTAAGCAGCATTTCTAATCTTCCTTGAGCTACCTCGGGTTGATAAGGTGTATAAGAAGTGTACCAACCTGGATTTTCTAAAATATTTCTTAGAATTACATATGGCGTATAGGTTCCGTAATAACCCATTCCTATAAAGTTAGAGTAAATTTGATTTTTTTTCGAAATCGCTTTTAATTTTCTTAATGCTTCATATTCTGAATTAGACTCACCAATATTTAATTCATCTTTCAATTGGATTTTTTCTGGAACTGTACTTTTGATTAAATCATCAAGTGATTTATAATTAAGTTCCTTAAGCATTTTATTTTGATCTTCATCTGAAGGTCCAATGTGCCTTTTTAAAAAATCTTTTTGAGAATTATGTAACATTAGCTAGCACTCTCCTTTGCAAATTTATCGTATTCTTCTTTGTTCATCAGGCTGTCCATTTCAGATTGATCTTTCATTTTAAGTTTAAAAAACCATGCTGAACCCTCTGGATCTTCATTAATTTTAGAAGGATCGTCTACAATGGCTTGATTGGTATCTACTACTTCACCACTGACTGGTGTATAAACATCACTAGCAGCTTTCGTAGACTCTACTACTCCTGCAGTACCATCTTTTTCAACATTAGATCCTTTTTCAGGAAGTTCTGCAAAAACGATGTCTCCAAGCATTTCTGTTGCATGTTTTGTAATTCCTATTGTGGCTACATCTCCCTCTAAAGTAATCCACTCATGTTCTTTTGAAAATTTAACTTCACTCATTAATTCACTCCTTTCACATAATTTTTTTTATAAAATGGTAATGCGCAAACATTTGCTGGATGTTTTTTCCCTCTTACCTCAAGCAAAATTTTAGTATCAACTTTTGAAAACTCTTTATTAACATAACCCATCGCTATAGGACCGTTTACACTTGGTCCAAACGTACCACTAGTTATCTCACCGATTTGTGTATCTGTATCATCAAATATTTTAGTTTTTTCTCTAGCAATCAATCTACCTTCGGGTTTAATCCCTACTCTTATTTGGCTTGCTCCATCTTGCATTTGGTTCATAATTTTTTTCGATCCAATAAAACCTCCATTTGATAATCTAGATTTTGAGATTGCCCATCTAAGGTTTGCCTCAACTGGTGTTTTATTAATATCTAATTCGTGACCATATAAACATAATCCAGCTTCTAATCGCAAGGTATCTCTTGCCCCAAGTCCTATAAGTTGTGCTCCTTTTTTTATTAAATTTTCAACGAATTTTTCAGCTTTATCGTTAGAAATTGAAATTTCAAATCCATCTTCCCCTGTATAACCTGATCTTGTGACAAATAATTTTTGATTATCAGAATCGAACCAATTTCCTGTCATAAAATTTAGTTGATCAACCCCATTTATAATTGAGTTTAAAATTTCAACAGACTTAGGTCCTTGAATTGCTATCAAAGATCTATTGTTATCTAAATTCATTTTAAATTTCGAGCCTAGTAAATTAGATAAAATCTCAAAATCTTTATCTTTACATGCAGCATTTAAGATAATTAAATAACCCTCCTCTATTTTGGTGATGATTAAATCATCATAAATTCCCGCATCCTCATTCATTAAAAAACTATACTTAGAGCAGTTTTGTTTTAGATTTTTTAAATCTAATGGAAAAATTTTTTCTAATTCATCTGTTAAAGTTTCATCGCCATATATAAATAGCTGGCCCATATGTGATACATCAAATATTCCAGAGTGGGATCTTGTGAATTTATGCTCTTCAATAATACCTTTGCTATACTGTATAGGCATTTCATAGCCAGCAAATTCAACAAACTTAGCGTTGTTACTTTGATGAAGTTTATTTAGTGATGTTTTTTTTATTTCCATATTAACTCTTCTTTGCCCCCTCTGTCTTGGTGCCTGAGAGATTTGCTCCTTCGGCGAGAATAATTCTCTTTCCAGAGTTAATATGTACGGTCCTTTTGCCTGAGAGTTTCCGGGGTGGTTGCTCCTTCGGCGCTACAAAAGTAGTCTCTCCCGTTAATAAATTTATAACACATTTAAAATGTTTATGTGAAATTTATTTAGCTAGCTTTTTAATAAGTAATGGAGACAAAAACTGTATAACTACTGCTGTTATAACTACGGCTCCCCCAAAAAGTACAGTAAGTGGTGGGTTTTCGTTTGCAAACATCCATGCCCACATGGGTCCTAGAACAGCTTCAGTTAACATAATGATTCCAACAAATGCTGAAGGAGTTGATCTTGCTCCAATTGTTATAAGTATAAATCCAAGTCCAACTTGAAAAAATCCTGCAATAAAACCTAAAAAAATATCATTTGTTGAAACCAAAATACTCGGTGACATAAACAAACCTATTAGTGTTGCAAAAATTCCAGCAACTAATTGTAAAGGTATCATGTCGACTTTTGGATATTTTCTGACAATTAAAATTAAGATTGCAAATGATATCGGCATGATAAATGCAACTAGGTTTCCAGTCATTTGACCTGGTGTTAGTGAACTTCCTAACATTAAAATGATGCCAACTACTGCTGTAATAATGCAAGTTAATGTAATTTTAGAAATTTTTTCCTTTAAAAATACATAACCAAAAATTGCTAAAAACAAAGCTTGAGTTTGAATTATAAAGTTTGCATTAGCTACTGTTGTTTCGTACATAGCAAATACATAGCTAGCAAATCCAATAGATAAAATTATACCTCCAAATAAACCTGGAATTCCAGATTTATAAAGAGCACTGAAAATTTTTCCTCTGTAAGTAAAAATTAAAAAAATTGTAATTACTCCAATAAAGAAAAGTGATCTCCAAAATAATATTTGCCAAAGTGTAGATCCATCGAAAGACTTAACAATTAAACCTCCAAAACTTAACGCGCAAGCTCCTAAAAAAACTAAAAAAGGTCCTGGTATTTTTGATAAAAAATTCATTAAATTTGTGATAGTAAATTTTGAGTTTCCATTTCATATAACTTAAATAAAGTCTCTGCATCAGATAAATTAATCTCTTTAAATTTTATTTTTGAACCAGGAGACATCTGTACTAATCGGTCATAATCGACACTAGCCACAACTCCAATTTTTGGATAGCCACCAATAGTACCATGATCTGAAAGCATTATAATTGGATTTCCGTCTGCCGGTACTTGGATTACACCTTTAATCAAACCCTCTGATTTTATGTTGGTATTCACTATATTATCAATTTTAGGTCCCTCTAGTCTCATACCCATTCTGTCTGAAAGTTTGGATACTGTGAATTCCTTTTCATAAAATATTTTTTTACCTTCTTCAGAAAAGTAATCAAAATTAGTACCTCTGATCACCCTTATGTTTTCTATTTTGGTATTAATGTAATTAGTTTTTTTAATATCCTTATTTGAATTTATTTTTTTTAAATTAATTCTTTGACCTACATCTAATTTTTTTCCATCATTAGATCCAATATTTGCTTTCGTATTTATAGAACAACTATTCCATTGAAATTTTAAATCGAACTCTCCACCTAATGCTAAATATCCATAAACTGATTTATTTGTAGATATGATATTTATCTCATCTCCATTTTCAATTTGATAACTTTCGAAACATTTACCCTCAATTTCAGTATCTTTTTTTTTAATTGAAAAAATTACATCTCCAGTGATGGCACAATTAATTTTTTCTCCAGAATATTTTATATGAGGACCTTGATATGCAAACTCTATCACTGCAGAGTCTAAATTATTATTAACAAGTTTATTAGCTATAAGATAATTTCGGTTATCCATAGCACCACTAAATGGAATACCAATATGATAAAGATGATCCCTACCTTTATCTTGAAAAGTAGTATTAATTCCAGGTCTAATTATTTCTAAATAATTGTTACTCATTATAATTTTTATACTGATCTAAAGTAATTTCCTTGAAAACTACTGTATCTCCTGGATTAATTAGGTTTGGTTTGTCTTCTTTTGAACTATCAAAAACATCTAAAGGAGTATTTCCCAAAATATTCCATCCACCTGGACTTTCAAATGTATAAATGTTTGCAAATTGCTCAGTTAATGCAACAGATCCCTTGGGCACTTTTACTCTTGGGGTTTCTAAACGTTGAGCTCGCATATTCTCATCTAAGTCACCGAGAAAAGGCATGCCAGCAATAAACCCTGTCATGTAACAAAAATATTCCTTATTTAAAAAATTCTCTAAAATTTTTTCTCTACTTAATTTTAATATTTCTTCCAATCTTTTAATGTCCATTGAAAAATTTTCATGACAACAAACTGGTATTTCTAATTTTTTTGAATTTATATCTTTTGAGTCTTGAGCATTAATGTTTTCAACATAATTTTTTACTTCTTTAAAATTTGTTTTTTTTAGATCAAAAGAAATAATTAGTTTATTATAAGAAGGTGTTAAATTATTTATGCCTTCAAATTTTTTTTCTTTAATAGTTTTAAAATATTTTATTACTTGTGAATTAATTGATTTATTTACTTCATTACCAAAATCACAGTACAAAGCTGCGTCACCAAGATTTGATATATTTTTTATCATGTCATGTTATACTTAACATTAGAGACTATGGAAATTAATATAAATTGCGATTTAGGTGAAAAATCAAAACATCATTCAAATAAGTATGATCCAGATTTACTAGAAATAGTTAATTCTGCAAATGTCGCATGTGGTTATCATGCAGGTGATAGTGAGTCGATGAATCAAGTAGTTCAAATTTCAAAAAAAAATGGTGTTAGTATTGGAGCGCATCCGTCATTTAATGACCCTGAAAATTTTGGCAGGCAAAGAATGAATCTTCCACCTAATGAGGTAAGGCAATTGATTATTGATCAATATGAAATTCTTCAAAAAATTGCTCAAGATCATGGAGAGAATGTTACTCACATAAAACCACACGGTGCTTTAAATAATATGGCTTGTGAGGATATAGATTTAGCTACTACTTTAGCAAAAGCTATAAACGAAATTAGTAAAGATTTAATTTATTTGGTTCCTACAGGATCTAAAATGGAAGAAGCAGCCAAAAAACTAAACATTCGTATAGCTTGTGAAATTTTTGCAGATAGAAATTATGAGGATGATGGCAATTTGGTTTCTAGAAAAAAACCACACGCTCTTATTACTGATCCAGAAGAAGCTAAAAAACACGTATTAAATATGGTTAAAAATCAGTCACTTAATTGTCACAGTGGAAAGCAGATACCTTGTGAAATAGACTCTGTGTGCATACATGGGGATAATGAAAGTTCATTATCTACTGCAAAATCAATTAGGGAAAATTTAATAGAAAATGGGCTGCAATTAAAACCACTTAACCAAATGAAAAAATTTATATGATCAAAAAAACTTTTTATTCACTTTTGTTTTTAGTTTTACTATCAACAAATTCATATTCCGCAGGATCAGAGAGCACTAGTAAAGTAAAATCAGATTATACTCAGGCTGTTACTTTAATTAAAGCGGCTAAAAAATATGAAAAAAAAGGAAAAATAGAAAAAGCCAATAAAAGATATAAAAAAGCTCAAGCTTTGTTAATCAAATCAAACAAAAAAAAACCACTCAAAGCAGATACTTTAAACTATCTTGGTTTTACAACTAGGAAACTTGGAGATTTTGAAAATGGAGAAAAGTATTATCTTTTAGGTTTAGAAATTGATCCAAATCATGTAGGGATAAATGAATATTTGGGTGAATTATATGTTGTCACAAATAGATTAGATTTAGCTAAAGAAAGATTAAAAGTATTAGAAAGTTGTAATTGTGAAGAGTACACTGAATTAAAAGAAATTATTGATGGAACGAAAAAATCAAAATATTAATTAATATTTTGAACCATTTGTTGAGGCATCCATAATGCAATTTCTGGAAAAATAACAACGAGTATTACTGCAAGTATCATTAATAAAAATAATGGAAAAGCACTTCTTGCAATAAATCCCATATCTTTGTTAGCCATTCCTTGTAAAACAAATAAATTAAATCCTACAGGTGGAGTAATTTGAGCCATCTCAACTACAATAACTAAAAATATACCAAACCAAATCATATCAAAACCAGCCTGTCTAATCATTGGTTCAATAATTGCCATTGTTAATACTACTGCTGAAATTCCATCAAGAAACATTCCAAGAATAATATAAAAAATCATTAATACAAAAATTAATACATAAGGTGATAGCTCCATATTTTGTATCCAGATAGCTAGATTTCTTGGTAGACCCGTAAATCCCATTGCTAATGATAAAAATGTAGAGCCAGCTAAAATAAAAGCAATCATACAAGATGTTTTAGTTGCTCCTAACAAGGATTGTTTAAATGTTTCAATGGTTAAGCTTTTTTGAAAGTAAGATAAAATTAAAGCCCCTACCACACCTAAAGAAGCTGCCTCAGTTGCTGTTGCAACTCCAGTGTAAATTGATCCAATCACAGCTGATATTAAAATAATTACTGGTAATAGTTGTTTTGATTTTCTTATTTTTTCTAGAAAGGAAAAATTTTCTACATACTTTGGCATGCTTTTTTTATTTATTAAAGACCAAATCATCACGTAAGACATAAATATAAGTGCAATCATTATCCCTGGAATAATTCCTGCAATAAATAGCTTTGCTATAGACTCTTGAACAGTTACTCCATAAATTATTAATATTATTGAAGGAGGTATAAGAAGCCCTAAGGTTCCTGAGCCAGCTAGACTACCTAACAAAATTTTTTCTGGATATTTTCTTTTTCTTAGTTCTGGGATAGACATCTTACCTACTGTTGCAACAGTTGCAGCAGAAGAGCCAGAAATTGCTGCAAAAAGTGCACAACCAACAACATTTACATGAATTAATCCACCAGGTAATTTTTGCATCCATGGTGATAGTCCAGCAAATAAGTTTTCTGATAACTTAGTCCTAAATAATATTTCACCCATCCAAACAAACAATGGTAAAGCTGTTAATGTCCATGATGATGAGGTTCCCCATATCGTAGTTGCCATGGCATCTCCAACTGGTCTTGAAGTAAATAGCATCATCCCAATTGTTGAAACACCTATCATGCTTATTGCTACCCAGATGCCAGATCCAAGAAAGAATAAAAGTACACTTATAAAAAATATTATGAGAAATATTTCAGTCATTCTTATTTAAAATTGTTAAAATAAATTTATGTAAAACAGCTATAAAAAGAATTAAAGATCCAATAGCTACACTGGTTTGAGGTATCCAAATTAAGATCTCATCTGCACCTTCGCTTCTCTCTTGAAAATCATAAGAGATTAATAACATTTTCCATAAGTAAAAAGACAAATAACCTGAAAAAATTGTTGCTACAATCAGACACCATATTTCTAAAAATCTCTTATAAGATGAAGAGGCTTTTTCTAAGAAAAGAGTAATTCGAATATGTCCACCCTCAACAAAAGTAAAAGCCAAAGCATAAAAAGAGGCTGCGGCCATGCAGTAGCCTGAGTACTCAGCTAAACCCCTTATGTAAAAACCAAAAATCCTCGAGGAAATTCCAATTAAAATAAAAACTGCAACAAGTATTAAAAAAAAAGCAGCTAAATAACCTGAAAATTTGTAAAGTTTATTTAGATTATTATTTATTGATTGAAACATTTAGTAAAAAGGCCAACTTACTACAAGTTGGCCTTTTTTTTAAGACTATTTATTTGTAAGCAGATAAAACTGCAGCACCTCTATCTCCAGCTTTTGCTTTCCATTCTTCAGACATTGTTGCTCCAACTTTTTCAAAATGTTTTTTCAAAGCTGAATTAACTTCGCCTACTTCCATTCCAGCATCTGCTAAAGCTTTCTTGTCTCCAGTATTACCTTGTTTAGATAATTCCCAACCCTTTTCTTCAGCAATTGCTGCTTGGTTCATGACAAGATCTTGAGTTGCTTTATCAAGTTTATTCCAAGCGGCTTTATTAGCTATGATCATATTTTTTGGAAACCATGCTGCTATATCATAAAAATATTTAACACCATTTTCCCAAATCTTGCTATTTTTTCCAGTTGTAGGAGAAGTAATCATACTTTCAACGGCACCTGTAGAAAATGCTTGGCTAATTTCAGCTGCTTCAATTTTAGTTGGCGCCATTCCTGTTAACTCCGCAATTCTAATTGTTGCAGAGTTGTATGCTCTAAATTTTAATCCATTTAGATCACCAACTTTTTTAATTTGCTTTTTACTGTAAAGTCCTTGAGCAGGCCATGGTACTGCATAAAGAAATACCAATCCTTTTTCGTCAAGACTCTTAACAATATATGGCTTTGAAGCTTCATATAATTTCATAGCATCATCATAAGTAGTTGCTAAGAAAGGTAATGAGTCAATTTCATATAAAGGATCTTCTTTTCCAAGAGCAGACATAAATCTTTCACCAATAGGTGCTTGACCTGTTCTTACAGCTCTGAAAATTTCACCACCTTTAAATAATGAACCACCTGGGTGAGTAACAATTGTAAGTTTTCCACCACTTTTTTCAGTTACATTCTTTGCAAATTCTGTTGCATTAGCAGAATGAAAGTTTCCAGCACCATAAGCCAGTGCCATATCCCATTTTTCAGCTAAAGAAACGTTTGCAAATAACAATACTGAAGTAATTATAGATATAAATAATTTGAATAATTTCATCTATCCTCCTTTTTAAAATAAACATTTAATTATCTCTCAGAGATTAAATCAATAAAATTATCATTATGGTCTCATTGAAAAATTGTCAGATTATACTATTATAATGCTATCTTGATTGAAGAGCTCATAATTTTAACCAATATAATTTTTATCACAATTATATTAACGGCAGATAACGCGGTTATAGTCGGATCTATAGCTTCAAATTTTGTTCCAAAAAATAGAAAACAAATAATTCTTTGGGGTGTAATTGGAGCATTTGTTTTTAAAATCTTTTTTGCAATTTTTGCGACTTTTTTATTTGAATTTTATTTTATAAAAATTTTAGGTGGTTTATTATTAATTTGGATTGTAAATGATTTAAGGAAAGATTTACTAGACATTAAAAAAGTAAAACCTACTACTAAAAAAGGAAAAGAGCCTTCATACATTAGCAGCATTGGAAAAGTATTATTTGCAGATATCATGATTAGTTTTGATAATGTCATTGGTGTAGTTGCGGCAGCAAAAGGATATTTTGGATTTATGATATTTGGTCTTATGTTATCAGTTGTTTTGACTGGTGCTTTAGCTACATATATGGCTAATTATATCCAAAGACATATCTGGATAGCTTATGTTGGTTTAATATTTATCTTAATCGTAGGTCTACAATTAGTAATTGGTGGGTTAGTTGATCTTGAAATACTAAAAATTAATGAAGAATTTAAAAAATACTTTTAACTAAAAAGAATTTTTTTTATTAGGAAATTTAATTTTTCTAACTTCTTTTGAATAATTAAAAACAGCTTTAGAAATATCTTTTCTAATATTTGCATATTTTTTTACAAACTTATAATTCATTGGATTTAGGCCAATTAAATCATCAAAAACTAATATTTGTCCATCGCAATATTTAGAAGCTCCAATCCCTATTGTTGGCACTTTAATATTTTGAGTAACAAGTTTTGCTAAAGAAGTTTCAACACATTCTAAAACAATAGAAAATACTCCGGCTTTTTCTAACAATTTTGAGTCTCTTAGAATGTTATCTCTTTCTAGCTTTTTTTTGCCTTTAAATTTAAAAGTTTTATCTGACTGAGGAAGTAGCCCTAAATGGCCCATAACTGGAATTTTATTTTTAACTAAAGTTTTAATTGTCTCATAAATTTTTTTTCCTCCTTCCAATTTTACTCCATTACATTTAGTTTTTTTCATTATTTGTTTTGCATTTTTTAAAGCCTCTTTGGGAGTTCGATAGGTATTATGTGGCATATCAACAATCATTAAACTTTTTTTTATACCCATTCTCACACTTTTAGAATGTTCAATCATAGTGCTCAAATTTACTTCTCTTGTAGATTTATAATTGTATAAAACCGAACCAAGTGAGTCTCCTACTAAAATTAAATCACAATAATTATCCAATATAGAAGCAATATTTTTTGAATAGGCAGTTAGACTAACTATTTTTGACTTATTTTTTTTTGCAATAAATTTTTTAATTTTACTCATTTATAAATTCTTGGTTCTTATAAGCTTTCAGAAGCTTTTTAGATATAGATAGTTTCTTTACAATAGGAGATTTTTCGTCAATAATTCTCCAAAAAGGAAGTTTTGGTTTTTTAGTTTTATTTTTAATTTGTTCCTCTAATGATGCCTCTATAGCAATCCTTAAAAAAATCCCTGTTGATACTGGGCACGTTTTGTTAGCTTTGGCTTTTTTAGCTAAAGCTTCTCTCATTTCAATAACTGTCTTTTTTTTACCTTTAGGAATTTTATGAATATATTTTGCTATTGAACTTGGGGATGAAACTAGCATCGTTTCACCTTTCTTAATATCTGCAAAATTAAAAGTTAATTTTTTAATTTTTTCCTTATATGGTTTGTTAAACTTAGCAATCCACATTAGAAAAATATTACCAGGTACCAGTATTCTCCATTGAGGCCCAAGGCTCTTTGGGTTCTAAATTTCCTTCTTGAAGAATTTCAATTGAAATTTTGTCTGGTGATCTAACAAAAGCCATATGGCCATCTCTTGGAGGTCTATTAATAGTATAACCCATATCCATTAATCTTTGGCAAGTTTCATAAATATTATCTACTCTATAGGCAAGATGACCAAAATTTCTTGAACCTTCTCCAAGCTCATCACCATCCCAATTATATGTTAATTCTATTTCTGCTTTTTCATCATTTGGTGCTGCAAGAAAAATTAATGTAAATCTACCTTTTTCATTTTCCATTCTTCTTGTTTCTTTTAAACCAAGTCCTTCGCAGAAAAATCTTAGAGACTCATCCACGTCTTTAACTCTAATCATTGTGTGTAAATATTTCATAATGTTAATTTATAATTAAAAACTATTCTAATTCAATAGTGCTAGGTGGTTTTGAAGTGACATCATACACTACTCTGTTTATACCCCTTATACTGTTAACTATTTTATTTGATATAGTTTGCATAAAAGACTTTTTAAATTCATAATAGTCAGCTGTCATTCCATCTTCAGATGTAATTGCTCTTAATAAACATAAGTATTCATAAGTACGATTGTCTCCCATAACACCCACTGTTTTTACTGGAAGTAATGCCGCATAAGCTTGCCAAATCTTATGATAAAGACCGTGATCTTTTAAAGCTTGAATAAAGTAATAATCAGCATCTTTTAAAATTTTAATTTTTTCATTAGTTATTATGCCTGGCATTCGAATAGCTAAGCCTGGTCCAGGAAAAGGGTGTCTTGAAATAATTTCTTTACTTAAATTTAACTCTAATCCTAATTTTCTTACCTCATCTTTAAATAAGAATTTTAGTGGTTCTACTAATTTTAAATTCATTTTTTTGGGTAAGCCACCGACATTATGATGTGATTTAATTTTAGAAGTTTGACTTCCAGTAACAGATTTGCTCTCAATTAAATCTGGATAAAGAGTGCCCTGAGCTAAAAATTTAACATTTTTAATTTTCTTGGCATATCGTTCGAAGATTTTGATAAATAAATTACCAATTATTTTTCTTTTTTTTTCTGGATCAGAAACATTTTTTAATTTTTTTAAGAATTCTTTTTCAGCATTTACATAAATTAAATTCATTTTTAAACGCTTCTTAAAAGTTTGAACTACCTGTGCTTCTTCATTTTTTCTTAAAAGGCCTGTGTTTACAAAAATACAATAAAGTTTTTTACCAATAGCTTTATTCAGTAATTGAGCAACTACACTACTATCTACACCTCCTGATAATGCACAAATAACTTTGTTATTTCCAACTTTTTTTCTGACATCTTTAATAAGTTGATTTTTTTGATCCTTAGATGACCAATTCCTTTTAATTTTACAAATTGAAAAAATAAAATTACTAATTAATTTTTTTCCATTCTCTGTATGCGTTACTTCAGGATGAAATTGTACTCCATAATATTTTTTTATTTTATTTTCAACAATTGCAAATTTTGAATTAGTGCTTGATGCTACAACTTTAAAATTTTTAGGAAGTTTTGAAACTTGATCAGCATGGCTCATCCAAACTTGTTTAGATTTTTTGTTTCCAAAAAAATTAGTTGTTAAAAGACTGTTATTCTTTTTATAAACATTAGCTAAACCAAATTCTCTATGTTTTGATTGTTTTACCCTTCCACCGTTAAGTTTTGATAAAATTTGATGCCCAAAACATATTCCAAGAACTGGTACATCAAGTTGTAAAATTTTTTTATCAAATGAATATTTATTTATTTGATAAACATTTAATGGGCCGCCAGATAATACTATTCCTTTAATACTGTGATTTATGTCTTTTAGTTTTATTTTTTTGTGACTAACTATTTCTGAAAACACACCTAATTCTCTTACTCTTCTTGCAATTAGTTGAGTAAATTGAGAACCAAAATCCATTATTAAGATTTTGTTAAGATTTTGATCAAGACTCATTATTTTCAGGTTCTATATTTTTTAATGACTCTTGAATATCTTTGTTTTCATCACATAAATTTTTACAAACTTTTACAAACTTACCTGAAAGATCTTTAACTTTTTCATAATTAGATTTTTCTAAAGCAATTTTCATTAACATTAATAAAGCTTCTTCGTTATCAGGCTCAATTAAAAGTGTCGTTTCTAAATTGTATTCTTCTTTTCTTTGATTTTCTTCTTGGTTATAAATTTTTGCTAAATATAAATATGAGTTTGCATCTTTTGGATTAAAAACAATGTTTCTCTCAAATAGAAAACGTGCATCTTCATATTTTTCTTTTTTAAACAATTCTAAAGCTTCATTAAAAAAATTTTCTTTACTAAAAGACGTGCTGTTAAAAGAAGCTGTTAAAAGTATTAACCCTATTAATTTTAATAATTTATTCATTAATATTTACTATCGTTTTTTACCACATCTACATTATGTACCATACTTTCATAAAATCCAGCTTTTGTAATTTTCACAAATTGTGGTTTATTTCTTAATTTAATGATTGTTTTTGATCCAAGATAACCCATAGAAGATTTCAATCCACCAATTAATTTATAAATAATACTCCCAACATCTCCTTTATATTTAACAAAACCTTCAACACCTTCAGGCACATATTTTGAGGAGTCTTTTTGTTTTTTTTGAAAGTATCTATCAGCTGAGCCTTTGTTCATAGCTCCAACAGACCCCATGCCTCTAAAACTTTTAAAAAGCTGTCCATTTTTTTTAATTAATTTCCCTGGAGTTTCGTTTGTACCTGCAAATAACGAACCGATCATTACAGCATCAGCTCCTGCAGCAAAAGCTTTTGCTAAATCACCAGAATATTTTATTCCACCATCTGAAATTATTTTAACATTTTTATTTTTTAAACCACTTCTTACAGCTAAAATTGCGCTTAATTGAGGAACTCCTATTCCAGCAACCAATCGTGTTGTACAAATAGAACCAGGTCCTATACCAATTTTAATTATATCTACTCCTAACTTTATTAGGAATTTTGCAGCTTCTGGTGTTGCAATATTTCCTGCACACAAAGCAATTTTGTTAGTTTTTATTTTTTTAATATATTTAATTATTTCGGCAACTTTCTTTGTATGACCATGTGCTGTGTCTACTACGATTAAATCGACACCTTCTTTAATTATTTCTTTGGCTCTAATAAATTCATTAGGTGCTGCACCTACAGCTGCTCCAACAATTAGTTTTTGTTTTTTTACTTTTTTTATCTCTGATACTTGTTTTTTTATATCAAGGTTTCTGTGAATTACTCCAATACCCCCAACTTTAGCTATAGCTATTGCCATTCTACTCTCGGTGACAGTATCCATTGCAGATGATAAAAGTGGAATTTTAAGCTTTAGATGCTTTGTTAAAGATACACTAGTGTCTGCATCAGAAGGTAATATTTCTGAATACTTTGGAGCTAATGTAACATCGTCAAAGGTAAGTGCTTCTTTTATGGGAACCATAATCTTTTATATACGATTCCTTTTAAATTAAAAGTCTCTATCGAATTTTTCTACAGATTATAAAACTTTCTTTTGAATCTTTTCTGCTAGATTTTGGTTTAAAAACCTTAACTTCTTTAAAATATTTTTTTCCCTCTGCGACGATTTCATTAAATGTTCCTCCCATGAAAATTTTTGAAATAAAATATCCATTTTCTTTCATTAAATCTTTTGCAAAAAACATTGCCTCTTTGCATAGTTCTCCTGTTTGAATTGAGTCTATATTTTTAATACCAGTTGTATCTACGGCCATATCAGACATTACGACGTCAACTTTGCCGTTTATATATTTTTTAATTTCTTCTTGAGTTTTTTCTTCAGTAAAATCTCCTTGGATTTGAACACTATTACCTATGGGTTCCAT
>NZ_JBNAIL010000010.1:0-2630 GCF_052048195.1 Candidatus Pelagibacter sp. HIMB123
TTAAATCTATAGATATCAATTTTCCACTTTTAGCTGCTTTAAGAGCATATTGTGACCAGCTTCCTGGGGCTGCACCAATATCAATTACTGATAATCCACCTTTAAAAATTTTAAATTTTTCATCAATTTCGATTAATTTGTAAGCTGATCTAGCGCGATACCCATCTACTTTAGATTGTCTTACATAGATATCCCTACGCTGCTTATTAACCCAGTTCTTGGATACTTTATTTTTTTTCAATTAATTATTAAATCTTAAACTTTTATTTAAAATTTTACCTGTAAGAGTTTGAATATCTATCTTAATACTCTTGTTAAGTCTCATATCTTCGTTATCTTTCCAGATACCAGCAGCTAAATGCATAATTCCAATTTTATAATTAGGTAAATAAGGCTCTACCCATGTATCTTTATCCTCATCAAACTTTGGCAAAAGATTACTAGTGATCCAATTACAGTTTAAAGGAAGGAATTCAGTTTCGACGTTATCAACATAAACAGACATATTCATCGCTAATTGTTCAGAGCCAAATATTTCTCCACCTTTAAGTGTTTGCTTTAAATTTTCTTGCCATGAATTCCAACATGTTGAATTTTTTTCTAAAGAAAAAACACCAATATTGATATGAGGAGCAAAGGCTAACTTTCTAGCTTTTTCTAAACTAATATTAGATTTTATTGCGTGTTTAAAATTTTGAGATTTAATAATTGCTAGTTTTCCAAATACCCAATTTACTCTCGAAGTAATCTTGTAACCTGGTCCGATAGTTTGCGTAATTCCTAATTTACCATTTTCACACGCTTTAAAATAAAGCTCAACTGATTGCCAATCATTGACCCAAGCATCACAATCAATCCATAAATATTTTTCATAGCTTGGAAAATATTTGGGTAAAAAGGCCCTGGATACTTGGCTCTTTAACCATTCACGCCCTTTGATTTTACTATCTGGAACTTTTATATCCCATTCTGCTGATTTTATTTCATCTACTTTTGATGATAATTCTGTCTTTTGATCCTCTGATAGACCAGCATCTAAAATACATATTGCAACTTCAGAGCTCTCTTTAAATCTTTTAATAGAGTCTATTAACTCATTTAATAAAGGGAAATAATTTGAATTAGCTAATGATACAATGACATTTTTTTTCATCACAAAATATCTTCAAGATCGTCATCTTCATCTTTATAATTCTGATCTTCGTTTTGTTTTTTTAATTTTTGATAATGAAAAAAACTTATTGGAAGCATACCTAAGTATATAATTGCACTAATAGATATAACGTTAAATGGATATATTAAAAGTAATCCAAAAAATAAAACTATTCCAAATAATAGAAAAATAGTAGCTTTTCTTTGAATTACGATTTTTTTAAACGAATAACTTGGAAATTTACTGATCAGTAATAAAGATGTTGCAATAAAAAAAACTGGAACAACAATATCATAATTTATATTTATAAAATCGAAGCTTGTAAGACTAAAAATTAATGGAGTTAGAACTAAGATACCTCCTGCTGGAGATGGAACTCCTTCAAAAAAATTATCTCTCCAAGAAGGTGCTTGACCTGTATTTACGTTGAAACGAGCCAAACGTAATGCAACACAAATTACATATATTAAACATAACAACCATCCAAATCTTCCTAATGTATTTAGTTTCCAGAAATACATAATAAATGCTGGGGCTACTCCAAAACTTATCATATCTGTTAAAGAATCTAACTCTTTACCAACTTTTGATGTCCCTTTAATTAATCTTGCTATTCTTCCATCTAATCCATCAATAAGAGCGGCAAACATAATTGCTATAATTGCAAATTCAAATTTTCCATCCAATGCGAATCTGATTGACGACAAACCTATACAAACCCCAATAAGAGTTAGCATGTTAGGTAAAATCACTCTTGCGTTGGTTTTTTTATCTGTAACAATTTTTAAATTGTTTTTTGGCTGTTCCATAAATTAATTTTTAGCCAGCAGTGTTTCTCCTGAAATTGCTGTTTGACCAACTTTAACTAGTGGTTCGTAATTTTCATAATAAACGTCTGCTCTACTACCAAATCTAATCATCCCAATTCTATCACCTTGATTTAATTCCTGATTTTTATTTGATTCACAAACTATTCTTCTTGCAACTAATCCTGCAATTTGAACGACCACAATATCATTTCCATGTTTGTCTTTTATTTTATAATAATTTCTCTCGTTGTCTTCACTTGCTTTATCTAAAGATGCATTTAAAAACTTTCCTGGTTTATATAAAATATCTTCAACAATACCTGAGCATGGTGTTCTGTTAACATGACAATCAAAGACATTCATAAAAATACTAATTTTTTTAAATTTTTTATTTTCTAGTCCAAGTTCTTTTGGACCATCTACCTCTTCAACTTTAATCACTTCTCCATCAGCAGGACTTACAAGATAACTATCATCTCCTATAATTGTTCTCTCTGGATCTCTAAAAAAATAATAAACCCAAACACTTAGTAAAATTCCTATTAATCCTAAAAAATTATTAATAATTAGAAAAATGATAGTTATGAATACAGCTATGACTATAAACTTGTATCCTTCTGTGTGAATCTTTGGAAATATCTTACTAAACATATTCTTCTATTTGCTAA
>NZ_JBNAIL010000011.1:0-5480 GCF_052048195.1 Candidatus Pelagibacter sp. HIMB123
ATTTTTATTTAATGAGCAAAATCAAGGTAAAAAACCCAGTTGTAGAGCTGGATGGCGATGAAATGACTCGTATTATATGGGAGTTTATTAAAAACAAACTAATTCTCCCATATTTAGATCTTGGTATTGAATATTACGATTTAGGCATGAAAAGCAGAGATAATACTGATGATCAGATCACAATAGACTCTGCGAATGCAATCAAAAAAATTGGTGTTGGAATTAAGTGTGCAACGATTACACCTGATGAAGCGAGAGTAGAGGAATTTGATTTAAAAAAAATGTGGAGATCTCCAAACGGAACCATAAGAAATATAATTGGAGGAACAGTGTTTAGAGAACCAATTATTTGTAAAAATATTCCAAAACTTGTTCCCTCTTGGACAGATCCGGTAATTATTGGAAGACATGCATTTGGTGATCAATATAGAGCAACAGATTTTAAAGTTCCTGGAAAAGGAAAAATGGAAGTGAAGTGGACATCTGAAGATGGAAAAGATGAAATTAAATATGAAGTATTTAATTTTACAGGTCCTGGTGTGGCTTTATCAATGTACAATTTAGATAAATCAATTGAAGACTTTGCAAGATCTTGTTTCAGTTATGGGTTAATTAAAAAATGGCCTGTTTACATGTCTACTAAAAATACAATTCTAAAACAATACGATGGAAGGTTTAAAGATATTTTCCAAGAAATTTTCGACAAAGAATATAAAAGCGAATTTGAAAAAAATAATTTAACTTACGAACATAGATTAATTGATGACATGGTTGCATGTGCAATGAAATGGAGCGGAAAATATATTTGGGCTTGCAAAAATTATGATGGAGATGTGCAATCAGATACTATGGCACAAGGTTATGGGTCTTTAGGATTGATGACGAGTACATTGTTAACTCCAGATGGAAAAGTAATGGAAGCAGAAGCTGCACACGGAACAGTAACTAGACATTATAGAATGCATCAACAAGGAAAAGAAACTTCAACAAACCCAATCGCATCAATTTTTGCTTGGACAAGAGGATTAGCTCATAGAGGTAAATTAGATAGCAATGAAGAACTGATCAAGTTTGCACAAACTTTAGAAAAAGTTTGTATTGAATGTGTAGAAAGTGGATCTATGACAAAAGATTTAGCAATTCTTGTTGGTCCAAATAGTAAATTCTTAACTACTAATCAGTTTTTAGATGAAATTGATGGTAATCTTAAAAAGAAATTAAATTAAAGATTTTATTTTTTCAAAAGCATCATTGATTTTGGATTGATCTTGACCACCAGCTTGAGCAAAGTCTTTTCTTCCACCGCCTCCTTTGCCACCGATTACTTCTGAACCTGCTTTTACAAATTTTACAGCATCAAATTTTTCAGTTAGTTTTTCTGTAACACCTACAGCTATACCAACTTTGTCATCTTTGCTTGCAAAAACTATTACAATACCTTCGCTCAATTCTTTTTTACCTTTGTCTACAAGTTTTCTTAATTCTTTAGGTGGAAGATCTTCAACATTTTGAAACCTTACTTTCACCCCATTAACATCTTGATCGTTAACTTTATTTTTGGATTGATCTTGTAATATTGAATTAACAGATAATGTTTCTAACTGTTTGTTTAAATTTTTTATTAAAACTTTTTTATCAGTTTCATCTAAATTAGGCTTTCCACCAAGTGCTGAAATTTGTTTGCTAAATTCATTAATTTGTTCATCATCTTTTTCAGATGATAAATTTAACATTTTCTCTTTATTTTTAAGGTAGTCCTCTAGTTGCTTATCTCTTAAAGCCTCTACTCTTCTAACTCCTGCAGCAATTGAGGATTGGCTAATAATCTTAAATTTACCAATATCACCAGTATTTTTTACATGGGTTCCACCGCATAATTCAGTTGAAAAATATTTTTCTCCTTCATCCCCCATTGATAACACTCTTACTTCGTCTCCATATTTTTCACCAAATAGTGCTAAAGCTCCATTATCAACTGCCTCTTTAGGTGTCATTATTCTTGTAGTTACATCTGATTGTTTAGAAATCATATCATTTACATGACTTTCTATTTTTGCCATCTCATCATCTGAAATCGGCTTCATATGGCTAAAATCAAATCTTAACCTTTCTGGCTCAACAAGAGATCCTTTTTGAGTAACGTGCGGACCTAATACTCGTCTTAGAGATTCGTGTAATAAATGAGTTGCTGAATGATAAGCTCTTGTATCATTTCTTTTCTCAATATTGATTTTCATTTCAACATCTTGTTCAAGCTTTATTGAGCCTTTTTTAACTTTTCCGTAATGAACAAATAAATCTCCCAATTTTTTTTGAACATCGGTTACTTCAAATTCAAATTCATCCTTAGAGATCAATCCTGTATCCCCTACTTGACCTCCAGATTCAGCATAAAATGGGGTTTGGTTAACAACAATGATACCTTCATCTCCAGCATTTAAAGTATCAACCTCTTTGTGGTTTTTAAGAAGTGATTTTATCACTCCTTGTGCTTGATCATTTTCATATCCTAGAAATTCTGTAGCTCCATGTTTTTCTTTAACTCCATACCAAACTTGCTCAACTGCACTATCACCAGATCCTTTCCAATTTTTTCTTGCAAGCTCAATACTCTCTCTCATCAACTCGCCAAATCTTTCTTTATCAAATTCTAAAGATTTTGATTTTAAAATATCTTCTGTAAGATCAATTGGGAAACCATAAGTTTCATAAAGTTTAAAGGCAATATCACCTGGTAAAACTTTATCTATTTTAGAAATTTCATCATTTAAAATTTTAATTCCTCTATCTAAAAGAACTAAAAATTTTTCTTCTTCCATCTTTAAAGTTTCTTTAATTAAAGATTCTGCTCTTTTTAGTTCAGGATAATTTCCTGACATTTCATTTAATAGGATATCAAACAATTTTGAAAATACTGGATCCTTAGCTCCTAATAAATGAGAATGTCTCATACCTCTTCTCATAATTCTTCGAAGCACATACCCTCTTCCTTCATTAGATGGCAGTACTCCTTCAGCAATTAAAAATGAACTTGCTCTTAAGTGATCAGCTATAACTCTAAAACTTGAAAGATTAGATTTATCTGATTTAACTTTTACAATTTCAGATGCTGAGTTAATTATTTTTTTAAAATGATCTGTTTCATAATTATCATGAGTGCCTTGTAGTAAAGCAGCAATTCTCTCAAGTCCCATTCCAGTATCAACAGATGGTTTTGGAAGATTTATTCTTTTATCTTTTGTAACTTGTTCAAATTGCATGAATACTAAGTTCCAAATTTCTATAAACCTATCTCCATCCTCATCTTTAGAGCCTGGTAATCCTCCAGGTAAATGATCACCATGATCAAAGAATATTTCAGAACAAGGTCCACAAGGGCCTGTCTCACCCATTGACCAAAAATTATCTGATGTAGCAATTCTGATTATTCTGTCATCGCTAAAACCCCCTATTTTCTTCCAAAAATTAAAGGCTTCGTCATCTTCATGAAATACAGTTACATAAAGTCTGTTCTTATCTATTCCAAAATCTTTTGTAATTAAGTTCCAAGCATAATGAATTGCTTGTTCTTTGAAGTAATCACCAAAAGAAAAGTTTCCCAACATTTCAAAAAATGTATGGTGTCTTGGTGTGTAACCAACATTCTCTAAATCGTTATGCTTACCACCTGCCCTTACACATTTTTGTGATGTAGTTGCTCTTACATAGTCTCTTTTTTCTAATCCTGTAAATACATTCTTAAACTGGACCATCCCAGAATTGGCAAACATCAATGTGGGATCATTATTTGGAACTAGATTACTAGATTCCACAATCTTGTGATCGTTCTTTTCAAAATACTTTAAGAAAGTATTTCTTATTTCATTGAGTGTTTTGTCTGCCATATTTTTTAAAATACAGCTTTTTTATTCTATGTCTAGATATCGAAGGGAAAAAAGGCGCTTAAATTAAGCGCCTTTTATTAATAAAGATGACCTATTAATTCTTTTTAGATGGAGGAGTAGCTTCTGCTTTTTCAGCTTCTTCTTTTTCAGCTACTTTCTTTTCTTTCTCCAATTTTTCAGGATCGATTGGATTTCCTTCTATTTTCTTAGAAATCACACCTGCTTTTTCTCTAATTGCCATTTCAATTTCTGCAGCAACTTTAGGATTTTGAGCTAGATAAGTCTTGGCATTTTCTCTACCTTGACCAATCTTCTCACCTTTGTAAGCATACCATGCACCTGATTTTTCAATTATATCTGCTTTAGAACCAAGATCGACTAATTCACCCATCTTGCTAATTCCTCTTCCATACATCAAGTCAAATTCAACAACTTTAAATGGAGGTGCTACTTTATTCTTAACTACCTTCACTCTTGTAGAGTTACCAATAATTTCGTCTTTATCTTTGATGGCACCAATTCTTCTAATATCCATTCTTACAGATGAGTAAAACTTAAGTGCATTACCACCTGATGTTGTCTCTGGACTTCCAAACATAACTCCAATTTTCATTCTGATTTGGTTAATGAAAATCATCATTGTGTTTGTATTTGAAATTGAGCTTGTTAATTTTCTTAAAGCCTGACTCATTAATCTTGATTGAAGACCAACATGATGATCTCCCATTTCACCGTCAATTTCAGCTTTTGGAGTTAAAGCTGCAACAGAGTCGATAACGATTACTGAAATAGAGCCTGATTTTACTAGTGTATCAGCGATTTCTAATGCTTGTTCACCTGTATCTGGTTGTGAAATTAAAAGTTCTTCAGTATTTACACCTAATTTTTTTGCATAAACTGGATCTAATGCGTGTTCTGCATCAACGAATGCACAAATTCCACCAGATTTTTGAGCTTCAGCAACAACTTGTAATGCTAATGTTGTTTTGCCTGATGACTCTGGTCCGTAAACTTCAATAATTCTTCCTTTTGGTAATCCACCGATACCTAAAGCTAAATCAAGACTTAAAGAACCTGTTGAAACAGACTCGATATCCATCGCTCTCTTTTCACCAAGCTTCATTACAGAACCTTTTCCAAAATTGTCTGTAATTTGAGCTATTGCAGCATCTAATGCTTTGTTCTTTTCTTTAACGTCCATTTCTTGATCTTTAGTAGATTTAACTACTTTTAGGTTATTTTTCGTCATTTTTTGCCTCTTTTTTTAAATTTTTTAACACTCGAATCATGAAATAAATGTACACATTTTGTTCTCATTAGCAATATATTTATTTTTTAGCCTTGAAAATCAAATAATTACTTAAGTTTTAGATATTCGCTATTAAGCAAACCAACTGCTTTAAGCAGATTGTATTGAGCCATTAGATAGTTTTTCTCTGAACTTGCTAAAGAAATTTGAGCAGAAAGTAATAAAGCATTTGATTGAATAACATCTAGAGTAGTTCTCGAACCTCTTTCGTATTCTGCTGCAATTCCTTCATTAGCTATTTCAGCTGCACTTACTTGAACTTTAACTGAATTTAAAAAACTTTCTGA